>JAGOBN010000523.1 GCA_017999235.1 Anaerolineales bacterium
ATGAATGCCGATGGCGACAAATGCGCCCAATCGCCTCGGAATTCCGATGACATCTGTCGGCTATGCCTTATGCAATGGTCACTTCTCGCTCTCTAGTGAGCGTGACAGAATGACGCCAACCCAACCAGCGGTCTCGGTCTACCCTGAGGAGCTTGTTTTATGAAGAACACATTCGTGCGCGAGTGGATGACGGCTAATCCCGTGTCTTGTTCCAGTGATACGACCGTGCCGGATGCCCATAAGATCATGACCGAGCGCCGGATCCGGCGGCTGCTGGTGGTGGATCACGGCCATTTGGTGGGGATTGTGACCCGCGGCGATGTGCGCGGCGCGGAGCCCTCAGGGGCGACCACGCTGAGCATTTATGAATTGAACTACCTGCTGGCCAAGCTGACGATCGGCCAGATTATGACCAAGGATCCGGCCAGTGTGACGCCGGAGACCTCCATCCAGCAGGCGGCGGCCCTGATGCTGGAAAAGAAGATCGCGGGCCTGCCGGTGGTGGACCAGGGCCGGCTGGTGGGCATCATCACCGAGTCGGATATCTTCCGCATGGTGGTCAAAATCTGGAGCGAAGAAGAGACCCGCTAGGTTATTTCTGAACGCCCAGTGGCTGGGCGTTTGATCGAAGGAGAGGGATTACGGCATGAGTGAGTCAAACCGGGAAATGTTGACGCTGGACGGCAATGAGGCCGTCGCGCGCGTCGCGTATAAACTGAGCGAAGTGGTGGCCATCTACCCGATCACGCCCTCCACGCCGATGGGCGAGTGGGCGGATCAATGGATGTCCGAAGTCAAGGCCAATCTGTGGGGCGTGGTGCCGTCGGTGGTGGAGATGCAGTCCGAGGGCGGGGCCGCCGGCGCCGTGCATGGCGCGCTGCAGGCCGGCTCGCTCACCACCACGTTCACGGCCTCCCAGGGCCTGATGCTGATGCTGCCCAACATGCACAAAATCGCGGGCGAGCTGACTTCGGCGGTCTTTCACATCGCGGCCCGGTCGCTGGCGGCGCAGGGCCTGTCCATCTTCGGCGATCACAGCGATGTGATGGCGGCCCGCAACACCGGCTGGGTCATGCTGGCCTCCAACTCGGTCCAGGAAGCCCAGGACTTCGCGGCCCTGGCGCACATGACCACGCTCAAAGCGCGCCTGCCGTTCCTGCATTTCTTCGACGGCTACCGGGTCTCCCATGAAGTCAACAAAATTGAGACGCTCACCGACGCCGATCTGCGCGCGCTGATCGACGAGGAGCTGATCCACGCGCTTCGGCTGCGCTCCCTCAACCCGGAGCGGCCGGTGATGCGCGGCACGGCCCAGAACCCGGATGTGTATTTCCAGGGCCGCGAGACGGTGAACGCGTATTACACGGCCGTGCCGGGCCTGGTGCAGGCGGCCATGGACAAGTTCGCGGCGCTCACCGGCCGGCGCTATCAACCCTATGAGTATGAAGGCGCGCCAGATGCCGAGCGCGTGATTGTGGTGATGGGCTCCGGCGCGGAGACGGCCGTCCAGACGGCCAAGTATCTGATCGCGCGCGGCGAGAAGGTAGGCGTCCTGAAGGTGCGGCTGTATCGGCCGTTCGCGGCAGAGCTGTTCACCCAGGCCCTGCCGGCCAGCGTGCACACACTGGCCGTGCTGGACCGCTGCAAGGAGCCGGGCAGCGGCGGCGAGCCGCTCTACCTGGATGTGGTGGCCGCCCTGCACGAAGCCTGGGAAGGCCACATGCCCACCGTCATCGGCGGGCGCTACGGCCTCTCGTCCAAAGAGTTCACGCCGGCCATGGCCAAGGCGGTCTTCGACGAGCTGGATAAGGTCTGGGCCGACGGCCGCGCCCACCGCCGGCATTTCACCGTCGGCATCAAGGACGACGTGACCCACTTGAGCCTGGACTACGATCCGGCGTTCAACATCGAATCGGCGGACACGGTGCGGGCCATGTTCTTCGGCCTGGGCTCGGACGGCACCGTCGGCGCCAACAAAAACTCGATCAAGATCATCGGCGAGGACACCCCCAACCACGCCCAGGGCTACTTTGTCTACGACTCAAAGAAGTCCGGCTCGATCACGGTCTCGCACCTGCGCTTTGGTCCACGCCCCATCCAGGCCCCGTACCTGGTGGAAGCCGCCAATTTCGTGGCCTGCCACCAGTTCAGCTTTCTCGAGCGCTTTGACGTGCTCAAGGCGGCGGTGCCGGGCGCGGTCTTCCTGCTCAACAGCCCCTCCGGGCCGGACGAGGTCTGGAACACCCTGCCGCGCAGCACCCAGCAGCAGATTATCGCCAAGCACCTGCACTTCTATGTGGTGGACGCGCTGAAGATCGCGCGCGAGGCGGGCATGGGCGGCCGCATCAACACCGTCATGCAGGTGTGCTTCTTCGCCATCAGCGGCGTCCTGCCCAAAGACGAGGCCATCGACGCCATCAAGAATTCCATCCGCAAGACGTATGGCAAGCGCGGCGAGGCCGTGGTGCAGAAGAACTTCGCGGCCGTGGATGCGACCCTGGCCAACCTGCACGAAGTGGCGGTGCCGGCCGAGGCCGCCAGCCTGTTTGACCGGCGCCCGACGGTGCCGGCCAACGCCCCGGACTTCATCAAGCTGGTGACGGCGCCGATGATGGCGGGCCTGGGCGACGATCTGCCGGTCAGCGCGCTGCCGGCCGACGGCACTTATCCCACCGGCACCACCAAGTGGGAAAAGCGCAACATCGCCACCGAGATCCCGGTCTGGGACGCCTCCATCTGCATCCAGTGCGGCAAGTGCGCGTACGTCTGCCCGCACGCCGTGATCCGCGAGAAGGTCTTTGAGCCGGTGCTGCTGGAGCACGCGCCGGCCGGGTTCAAACGCGCCCCGGCGCGCTTCAAGGAATTCAAGGACATGGCCTATGTCCTGCAGGTGGCGCCGGAGGATTGCACCGGCTGCGGCATCTGTGTGGAAGCCTGCCCGGTCAAGAACAAGAGCGAGATCAAGCTCAAGGCCATCAACATGCAGCCCCAGGCGCCGCTGCGCGACGCCGAGCGCGCCAACTGGGAGTTTTTCCAGACCCTGCCGGAAGTGGACCGCACCGCGATCCCGGTCAACTCGGTCAAATACTCGCAGCTGCTGACGCCGCTGTTTGAGTTCTCAGGCGCGTGCGCGGGCTGCGGCGAGACGCCCTATCTGAAGCTGATCAGCCAGTTGTTTGGCGACCGGGCGCTGATCGCCAACGCCACCGGCTGCTCGTCCATCTACGGCGGCAACCTGCCCACCACGCCCTGGGCGCAGACCAAGGACGGCCGCGGGCCGGCCTGGTCCAATTCCTTGTTTGAAGATAATGCCGAGTTCGGCTATGGCATGCGCCTGGCGGTGGATCACCAGGTGGTGATTGCGGCGCAGATGCTGACGGAAATGCGCGACACCCTGGGCGCGGAGCTGGTGGACGGCCTGCTGCACGCCGAGCAAAAAGACGAGGCCGGCCTGCAGGCCCAGCGCGGGCGGGTGGCGCAGCTCAAGCGCCGGCTGGCCAAGCTCAACGGCCAGTCCGCGGGCGCGGCGGCGCGCCTGCTGGATCTGGCGGATGTTCTGGTGCGGCGCTCGATTTGGATCATCGGCGGCGACGGCTGGGCCTACGACATCGGTTACGGCGGCCTGGACCACGTCTTGGCGGCCGGCCGCAAGGTGAATGTGCTGGTGATGGACACTGAGGTGTACTCCAACACCGGCGGGCAGATGAGCAAAGCCACGCCGCGCGCCGCGGTGGCCAAATTTGCCGCCGGCGGCAAGCCGATGCCCAAGAAGGACCTGGCCCTGCTGGCGGTCTCTTACGGCCACATCTACGTGGCC
>JAGOBN010000524.1 GCA_017999235.1 Anaerolineales bacterium
CGGCAGGCGCATGCTGGCCTGCAGGGCGCCCGTGAAGCTCCAGGATTGGTAACCGTTGGAGAAGAACGCCAGCGGACCCGGCGCCGCGCTCAAATGCAAATGGGAGGCCGGCCGCGCTTCGGGCGTGGGCAGGCTGATCCCAAAGCGCGACCCGATCACGGCCAGTTCCAGCGTATGCAGCTGCAGATCTTCAGCGCCGGCGTTTTCAACCCGCAAGCGCCAGAGCAAGAACGGCTGGCGGACCGGCAGGGCGAATTCGGCCGTGACGCGCACCGGCCCGGCCCAGGCCGGGGCGCGCGGGACAAACTGAAGGGTGAAGGTTTCTAACGGCCCGTGCGGCGATTCAGGCTGGCGGCCAGCCGCGCCGGCTGTGTCCGCCAGGGCGCCGTCCCAGCGCCAGCGCCGGCCGCCGGCGGTGCGCAGCTGGAGGCCAAAGCGCGCGCCGCTGACCACCGGCGCTCCGGGGGCGCGCCCGCGCAGGCTCCAGGTCGCCGTCGCGGGGTCACACTCAAATTCCAGCTGGTCGTTACGGAGCGTCGGCATCCAGCAGGCGGGGGCTCACGGCACCCAGTACACGCGGTTCTGGGCGGTGCTGGCCGTGGAGGCTTCCACCCACGCGCCCAGGCGCGTCAGCCGGCCCTGATAGGCAACCGGGCCGGCGTGGGCCACCCAGCCGCCCAGGTCAAACGGCACGATGCCATCCGCCAGCAGCCATTCGCCGTTGTAGCGGCGGGCCAGGTGGGTATGCGTGCCGGTGGAGGCGCCGCCCTCGCAGGAGGGATGCCCGATAGGGTCCCCTGTATTCAGCATTCGGCCGGCCGCCGCCATGTCGCGCTCGGCGACGTGAAAGTAAAACAGCACCCAGCCCGTGCCTTCGTAGCCGTCGCCGTCGAGATCCAGGACCACGGTGGAATCACCGCGCCGCGCCACCACCCCCGGCGCGGCGGCGCGCACGAACTCGGCGGAACTCTGGCAGCCGGAGACGCCGGCCGGCGCGAAGTCGATGGCGGCCCAGGGGACCAGGCGCCCCCAGGCGGCATGCGGGCCGCCCGTAAACGTCCAAACCCGGCCGGGCTCAAAGGGCAGGGCCAGCGCCGGCTGAGTGAGGTCGCCCGTCAGCACGTCTTGAGCCGCCGGCCAGGGGTCGCCCCACAGCGCGCGATACGTGGCCGCGAACCCCTCCGGTCCGGTGGCCGCCTCAAACGCCTCGCGGGGGACCAATTGCGCGATGAGGGACTGCACGGCCACACTGCCGGCGTTTTGATACGCGTCCACGCGCACGCGGTAAGTGTCCGGCAGGGCCAGGTGGAGCAGCTGGCCGGTGCGCCAGCCATAGTAGCCGGCGCTCAACTGCTCGGCCACCCACAGCGTCTGCATGTACCAGTCCGCGCCGGCCTCCGGCAAGATGCCGTACGGCGCGGCGGGCGGGACCGGCGCGGTGACCGCGCCGCTGCGCCACTCCATGAGCGCCAGGAACAGTTTGGGATTAATGGAATAGTAGCGCGCCACATACTCCAGGGTGCTGGCCGCATCCCGCTGCTGCTGGTTGACGAAGGCCGAGAGGGTCCGCAGGCCGCCGGGCTGGGCGCTCAGATACGCGCGCAGATCAAAATCCCGCTGGGCCGGCCCATACACAAACTCGCTGTCCGGGATGATCTGGAACGGCGAACCGCCCAGCGGGAAGTAGTAGGCCGGGATCTCCAGCGCCAGGCCGGAGGTCAGGGTGCGGGTCGGGGAGATGCCGGGGTTGGCGGCCAGGATTTCGGCGGCGGTGGTGTTGAAGCGCGCGGCCAAGGCGTCCACGTAATCGCCGGTCTGCGTCGTGTACGGCAGACGCTCCCCGGGGCCAAAGACCGTGCGCGTGGGCAAAGGCGTGGCCAGACTGGAGGCCGGAGGCTGTGGGCTGGCGGTCGGAGGCGGCGGCGTTGACGTGGGCGCTACGACCACGGGCGTAGCCGACGGCGCGGCGCAAGCCGTCAACCACGCCGCCATCGCCATCACCCCTCGGGCAACCCGACTTTTGAAACCAATCACCTCATCACCCAATCATCAATCCCAATGACCCCATCATCTCCCCGCGGTGATAGCGGTCCAGGCCGCCGTGCAGGTGCAGGCCTTGACAACTTCGGACTCGCGCGTGAGCGCCCCCAGATATTCGCCGGCGCCGGCCTGCGCCACCCAGCCTTCCAGGTCAAACGGGATCGCGCCGGCGGCCAGGATCCACTCGCCGTTGTACTTGCGCGCCAGGTGAACGTGCGTGCCGGTGGCCCGGCCGCCTTCGCACGAGGGATGCCCGATCCGGTCCCCCTGCTCCACAAAGGTGCCGGCCGCCACATGGTCCTGGTCCGCGATGTGGAAGTAGAAGAGCGCCCAGCCCGTCGTCTCGCGTCCGTCGCCATCCAGGTCCAACACCACGCCATTGCGTTCGGAGCGGATCACCAGGCCGGGGGCGGCGGCGGTGACCCAGGTGTCGGACGTGGCGCAGCCGCTCTCAATCGAGGCCGGCGCGAAATCCAGCGCGGCCTGCGCGCCGCCCACCTCCCACGCGCCGTGCGGACCGCCGGAGAAATACCAGGTGGTCCCGCGCTGGAAGGGCAGCGCCAGCGGCGGCTGGGTTAGATCGCCGGGGATGAGGGTGGGCAGTTCCCGCGCGTAGGGATCGCCAAACAAGCGCTGATAGGTGGCCGCGAACGCGGCCAGGCCGGCTTCCCATTCCGGCCGCGGGTAGTTTTGGGCGAAGAAATATTGCACGGCCACACTGCCGGCGTTGAGCGCGGGATGCAGCCGCAGGCGCGCGCCGTCCGCAAACGCCAGCTCGGTCAGCGTGCCAGCCCGCCAGCCATAGTAGCCGACCGCCAGCTCGTTGGCCGCCCAGTTCAGCTGGGAGGTGAGCACATCGGCGGATAAACGCGCGTAACCCAGGGGCCGCGTGAGCGCGGCGCCGGCCGGCGCCGGATTGGTCACCCAGCCGCTCTGCTGTTCCAACAGCGCCAGCAGCAAGCGCGGATTGATCGAATGCATGCGCGCCACGGCCAAGACCACATCGCCGCCGGCGCGCGTCTGCGCGTCCGCGAAGCCGGTGTAGCCGGCCAAATAGCCGCCCTGCTCGCGGGCAAAGGCTTGGGCGTCAAAGCCGGCCGCGGCCGCGCTGTAGATCACCTCTGAATCCGGGACCAGTTTCTGGCCCGGCCCGAGCGCGGCGGCGTCCAGCACGTTGGGGATCACCAGCGTCTGACCGGGATCGAGCGTGGTGAGGTTGCGAAAGCCGAGCGGCCGGCGGATATCATCCGGATTGACGCCGAAGCGCGCGGCGATGGCGGACAAGGTATCCCCGGTGGAGGACACGTAGGTGAGGGTCGTGGCGGCGGCGGCCAGTTTGGTGGGCGTGGGCGAGGGCGCCAGAAAGGTGCTGGTCGGCTCCGGCGGTTCCGGGGTCGCGGCCAGGACGGACGTCGCCGGCGGGGCGGCCGCGCTGACGAGCGCCGTCGCCGTGGGGACGGAGCCCGCCGGCGCCGGCGGGGCCAGCACCAGCCCGGCGGCGGCCGCCGCCGCGATGAGCAGCCCGGCGCCGAGCACTCTCGGCCAGCGCGGCCCGTTGGAGCCGGACGGGTGCGGCGGCCGGCGGCGGACGATGTGGGTGAGATGACGGGGACGATCGCTCATTACCTGGAAATTTCATTCCCCGGCGCGCGGCAGTCACAGGCTTCCAGCGTAACGCCGGCCTTGGATAAAGTGCCATCGTACTCTTGGCCTAGGCCGGCTGAGACCCAGCCGTCCAGCACGAACGGCAGCGCGCCATCGGCCGCCAGCCACT
>JAGOBN010000525.1 GCA_017999235.1 Anaerolineales bacterium
CGCGGCCTGGCTGCGGCTGATTCAAGTAGGCCTTATTTCCTAGTCTGATTCGGCGTGAGCGCCGGGCAGGTGGGCCCGTTTATCACGGCATTGAGACGCCCAGCCCGTATGCTTGAACGAACAACGGGAAACAAAGCCGGCTTTCCGCAGCACCGCTTTTCGGGTACCAGCCCGCCGCCGTTGGGGTTTGGTTTGAGAAATCCAAATAAGCAGGCGAGGCGTTTGATCCTTGACTGCCTGAGCAAGTCTGATTCAAACACCCACCCTGAACTCAAATTGTCAGTTGGCCCTCCGCCGACCCAAAGACTGGAAGCGCAACGATGGTGATTTACCGCCCGACGGTGTCCCTAATTATCCCCACGTTGAACGAAGCCCAGAATCTGCCTTTGATCATGCCGTTTCTGCCGCGCAACTGGATTGACGAGGTCATTCTGGTCGATGGCCACTCCACGGACGACACGGTCGCGACGGCGCAGCGGTTGTATCCGGAGGTCAAGGTGGTGCTGGAGCCGCGCCGCGGCAAAGGGGCGGCTTTGCGCGCCGGCTACCAGGCGGCCACCAGTGAGGTGGTGGTGGTCATTGACGCCGATGGCTCCCATGACCCGCGGGAGATCCCGCGCTTTGTGCATGCGTTGATGGAAGGCTCGGACTTTGTGAAGGGCAGCCGGTTTGCCCCCTGGGGCGGGACAACCGACATGCCGCGCTACCGCAAGCTGGGCAATGGGGCCTTTATCCTTATGTCCAATCTGCTGTTTGATCAGCACTGGACCGACCTGTGCTACGGCTTTCACGCCTTCTGGCGCTATTGTTTGGATCAGGTGGACTTGACGGGCGTTGATGGTTTTGAGATCGACACCGCCATCTATCTGCGCGCCGTCCGTGAAAAACTGCGCGTGACAGAGGTGGGGAGTTTTGAAGGGTATCGGTTCTTCGGCCTTGGCAAGCTGCAAACGATCCCCGATGGCTGGCGCGTGCTTAAGACCATCTTGACCGAGACCTGGCTGGCCTGGAAGCAGCGTCAACCGCAGCTCTACCTCGGTTTCCGCGGCCTGATGCCGGCGGCCGTGACGGCTTTGGCCGTGGCGCGGCCCAGCCTGTTGTCTGAGTTTGCGCCCCCCTCGGCCGCAGTCCCCGGCCCTCGGAGCCAGCTGGCCCAGCGGAGCACGGCGTTGGATCGGGCGCGCTTGAGCTTGGGATCACTGGTGGCTTTGAATGACGCGCTCATGCGGGAGGGCGGCGCCTTGACGCTTATGCAGCAGGTGCTGCGGGTCACCATGGACGATATGGGGGCGGGCAGCGGCAGCCTGGTGTTGATGGATGAGCAGGGCTCGCCCCTGATGGGCTGGGCGCTGTATGACGGCGCGGCGCAGACACTGCCGGAAGGCGGGCGGTTTGAGCTGGTGGCGCATGGGCTGGCCGGCTGGGTGGCGCGCCACCGGGTCCCGGCCCTGGTGGTGAGCACGCGGGAGGACCCGCGCTGGCTGCGGCGCGCGTGGGATGAAGAGCAGGTCGAAACGCGCTCGGCTCTCAGCGTGCCGGTGATGGTTGAGGACCGCCTGGTGGGCGTCTTGACCTTGGTGCGGCGCAGCCGGCCGTTTGCCGAAGCCGACCTGGTCGCGGCGGCCAGCCTGGCCTGCTTGCAGTAGACCGGCCGCTAACCGCATGCTGCCCACGCTGGATTTTACGGTCGTGATCTGTGCCTATACCGAGGACCGTTGGCTGGAGCTGACGACCGCGCTCGCCTCCCTGCGCGCCCAAACGGCACCGGCGCGCGAACTCATTGTCGTCATCGATCATAACCCGCGCCTGTTGGAACGCGCGCAGGCCGCTTTCCCGGAAGCGCAGGTCATCGCGAACCAGCACGGCCGGGGCTTATCCGGAGCGCGCAACACGGGCGTGCTCGCCGCACGCGGCGAGATCATCGCCTTTATGGACGAGGATGCCCGCGCCGACCCGGATTGGTTGGCGCAGTTGGCGCGCGGTTACACACGTCCCGAAATTCTGGGGGTGGGCGGGGAGATTGAGCCGGGCTGGCAAGCGGGACGCCCCGCTTGGTTTCCACCGGAGTTTGATTGGGTGGTGGGCTGTACCTATCGAGGGATGCCCGCCACCGCGGCCGGCGTTCGCAACCTGATCGGCTGCAATATGTCGGTGCGGCGGGCGGTCATTGAGGCGGTAGGCGGCTTTCGGGAGGGCCTGGGCCGGAACGGAACAACGCCGCTGGGCTGCGAAGAGACCGAGCTGTGCATCCGCGCCCAGCAGCATTGGCCGGCCGGCCAGTTTTTATACGACCCGCAGGCGCGGGTGCAGCACAGTGTGCCGGCCAGCCGCGCCCAGTGGTCTTACTTTCTGGCGCGCTGCTGGGCGGAGGGCCGCTCGAAAGCGCTGGTGGCGCGCTGGGTCGGCCAGGCGGACGCGCTGGCGGCTGAGCAGGCGTATACGCGGCGGACCCTGCCGGCCGGTGTGCTGGCCGGTGTCAAGGCGCTGGTTCTGCGCGGGGAAGCGGCCGGCGCGCAGCGCGCGGGCGCGATCCTGGCCGGCTTGGCCGTGACGACGCTGGGCTATGTCAGCGGCTGGGTGGTGGTGGCGGCCGGCGCTCGTCAGCCCGCGCGCGCGGCTCCGCATGCGGCCGGAGGCTCTTAAAACCATGGCCGTCGAACTAGTCACTGCGCCGCCGATTTCGCCGGCCGCCGGGCCGCGGCCCGACCAGCTGCGGGTGCTGATGGTGACGCCGCGTTTTCACCCGTTCACCGGCGGGGTGGAGAGCCATGTCGCGGAGGTGGCCCGGCGGCTGGCTGCCGCCGGCCAGCCGCTCACCATCTTGACGACTGATCCGGGCGGCGGTTGGCCCGTTGACGAAAGCCGGGAAGGCTATCACGTCCACCGCGTGCGCGCCTGGCCCCGCGAGCGGGATTATTACTTCGCGCCCGGCGTGGCGGATTACATCATGCGGGGACCGTGGGATGTTGTGCACGTGCAGTCGTATCACACGCTGGTCGCGCCGTTGGCCATGGCCGCCGCGTGGCGCGCCGGGCTGCCCTATGTGGTGACCTTCCACGGCGGCGGCCATTCGGCGCGGATCCGCCAGGCGTTCCGGCGGGTACAGCGGCTGGCGTTACGACCGTTGCTCGCCCAGGCGCGCCGGTTGGTGGCGGTGGCGGAATTTGAGGTCGCGTTATACGGCCGGGAACTGCGGCTCGGGCCGGAGCGCTTTGCCGTGATCCCCAACGGGTCGGAACTGCCCGCGCCGTCCGGCGGCCCGGCGCGGACCGGCACGCTGATCGTATCGGTCGGACGGCTGGAGCGCTACAAAGGCCATCACCGGATCCTGGCGGCGCTGCCCTATGTGCTGCGGGAGCAGCCTGACGCGCGGCTGTGGATTGTGGGCGCCGGCCCCTATGAAGCCGAATTGCGCCAGCAGGCCGCCCGCTTAGGGATGAATGGCCGCGTGAAAATTCAAGCCATCCCCCCGGAGGCGCGCCCGGCGATGGCGGCGGCTTTGGGCCGGGCGCAGCTGGTGGTGTTGCTGAGTGAATTTGAAACCCATCCGATTGCGGTCTTGGAGGCGTTGGCTTTGGGCCGGCCGGTCCTGGTGGCGGACACCTCCGGGCTGAGTGCGTTGGCGCGGCAAGGCTGGGCCAGCGCCGTGCCTTTGCACAGTTCGCCGGCCGAGGTAGCCCAGGCGGTGCTGCGGCAGTTGCGCCACCCGCTGACGCCGCCGGCGCTCCGGCTGCCCTCGTGGGATGACTGCGCGGCCGATCTGGGCCGGCTGTATGCGACCTTGCGCGAGGAGCCGGTATGCGGAT
>JAGOBN010000526.1 GCA_017999235.1 Anaerolineales bacterium
GGTGTACACCCCGCCGGAGTTCCGCCGCCGGGGATATGCCAGCGCCCTGACCGCGGCGGTGAGCCAGTACATCCTGGACCAGGGCTGCCGCTTTGCGACCCTCTTCACCGATCTGGCCAACCCCACCTCCAACAAGATCTATCAGGCGATTGGCTACGAACCGGTCTGTGACGCGGATCAGTATGAATTCACGGCCGCCGGCCGCTGACGGCGGCTGTGCGGCCTGCCCAAAATCTGCGCGCGATCTTTGCCGGAATGAACCTTGACCGGACGCGCCGGGCCGACTACGATCACGGGGATGTGCTTAATCCGCGTCCGTCGTGCCAGCCGTCGTCTCCGCCTGAGCCCGTGAGGGAGGCCGGTTTGCTGCGCGTCCGCCGCGCTTGAGGTCCGTCCGATTTGACCGCCCCGCCCTCCGCCTCCGGAGGGCTTTTTGTTGTGAGCCGTCACCGCCGATGATCCGCACCCTGGAAGAACTCGCGCTCAACGCCCTGCCCGCGCTGCAAACCCTGCTGCTGGATGGCTGGGTGCTGCGGCTGGCCGACGGCTACACCCGCCGCGCCAATTCGGTGAATCCGTTGTATCCGGCCCACGGCGACAACCTGGCGCGCCTGCGGGCCTGCGAAAGCGTCTATGCCGCGCACGGCTTGCCCGTCCTCTTCAAGCTGACGCCGGTGGCTCAGCCGGCCGGCCTAGACGCGTTTTTGGCCGCGCAGGGTTACACGCTCGAGGCGCGGACCAGCGTCCAAACCGTGCGGCTGCCGGAGGCGGGCCAGTCTGACGCCGCCGGCTTCGAGCTTCAGGCCGCCGGCTTCGAGCTTCAGGCCGCCGGCCTGGAGCTTCAGGCCGCGCCCACCGCGCGCTGGCAGGCCGCGTTCCAGGCGCTGGCGGGGATCCCGCCTCGGCATCACCCGACCCTGGCGCAGATGCTCGGCCACCTGCGCGCCAGCGCCGGCTTCGCGCTGCTCACCGAAGACGGGCAGCCCGCGGCCTGTGGTCTGGGCGTGGTGCAGGCCGGCTACCTGGGCTTATTTGATATCGTCACCGCCCCGCACGCGCGCCGGCGCGGCCTGGGCCGGCGCCTGGTGGCGCGTTTGCTACACTGGGGGCGGGCGGCCGGCGCGCACACCGCCTATTTGCAGGTCATGCAAGACAATGCGCCGGCGCTGAGCCTGTACGCCGGCCTCGGCTTCCGCGAGCTGTATGCGTATTGGTATCGCGTCCAGCCCGCGCCGACGCTCTAGCCATCCCCAGCGGCTTCGGCCCTGGCTCATTCTTTCGCTCGTCTTTTCAAGGAGTTCCGCATGTCAACGTCCGAGATCAAGAAGATCGTCCTGGCCTATTCCGGCGGCCTGGACACCAGCGTGATCGTGCCGTGGCTCAAGCAGACCTACCCCGGCGCGCAGGTGATCTGCTTTGCCGCCGACGTGGGCCAGGGCGAAGAGCTCTCCGGCTTGAATGAGAAGGCCATCGCCACTGGCGCCTTGAAGTGCGTGGTCAAAGATCTGCGGGAAGAGTTCGCGCGCGATTACCTGTTCAAGCTCATCCAATCCAGCGCCGTGTACGAGCGCCGCTATCTGCTCGGCACCTCCATCGCCCGCCCGCTCATCGCCACCCATCAAGTGCGCGTGGCCGAGGCCGAGGGCGCGGACGCCGTCTCGCACGGCTGCACGGGCAAGGGCAATGACCAGGTGCGCTTTGAGCTGACCTATACCGCCCTTAACCCCAAACTCAAGGTCATCGCTCCCTGGCGGCATCCGGCCTGGAACATCCGCTCGCGCGAGGACGCCCTGGAATACGCGGCCGAATTCAACGTGCCGGTGACGGCCACGCTCAAATCCATCTACAGCCGCGACCGGAATCTGTGGCACCTCTCGCACGAGGGCGGCGGGCTGGAAGACCCGGGCAGCGAGCCGGCCGAGGCGATGTTCCAACTGACGGTGGCGCCGGAGAAAGCGCCCGACCGGCCCGAATACGTGGAGATCGAGTTTGAGCTGGGCGCGCCGGTGGCCGTCAACGGCGTGCGGCTCTCGCCGGCCGCGCTGATCGCGGCGCTCAACGAGATCGGCGGCCGGCACGGGATCGGGCGCATCGACCTGGTGGAGAACCGGCTGGTGGGCATGAAGAGCCGCGGCGTGTATGAGACCCCCGGCGGCACCATCCTGTTCGACGCCCACCGCGAGCTGGAGTCCATCTGCCTGGACCGCGACACCCTGCACTACAAGGAACTGGTGGCCACCCGCTACGCCGAGATGGTCTACAACGGCCAGTGGTATCACCCGCTGCGCGTGGCCCTGCAGGCCTTCATCGATCAGACCCAGCTGCACGTCAACGGCACGGCCCGGCTGAAACTGTACAAGGGCAACGTCATCGTGGCCGGCCGCAGGAGCGGCTACAGCCTGTACCGCGAGGACTTCGCCACCTTTGGCCAGGAGGACGTCTACCAGCAGAGCGACGCCACCGGCTTTATCCACCTCTACGGCCTGCCCATGAAGGTGACGGCCCTGCTCAACATTGACGGCAAGGCCGGCGCGCACTACGCCGAACCGGATTACAGCAAATTCAAACGCGATTAATCGAACGGGTTAGCGCCACAGAGACACGGAGCCGCGGAGAACTCTGTGGCTCCGGATCTCTGTGGCCCCAATAGCCGAAGGACCACTATGACCAAGCTCTGGGGCGGACGGTTCGCGGAAGGCACCGACACGCTGGCGCATCGCCTCAATGCCTCGCTGCCCTTCGACCAGCGGCTGTGGCGCGAGGATATCGCCGGCAGCCTGGCCTGGGCGCAGGCGCTGGCCGAGGCCGGCACCCTCACCGCGCTGGAAGCCGTGCAGATCACGGCCGGCCTCCAGCAGGTGCATGACGAGTTCGCGGCCGGCGCCTTCGCCTTTGCGCCCGCCGATGAGGACATCCACACCGCCGTCGAGCGCCGGCTGACCGAGCTGATCGGCCCGGCCGGCGGCAAACTGCACACCGGCCGCAGCCGCAACGACCAGGTGGCCACAGATTTCCGGCTGTGGGTCCTGGCCGCCGAGGCGCGGCTGATCGAGCACACGCGCACCCTCCAGCAGGCGCTGGTGGCGCAGGCGGAACGGCACGCCGAGACGCTCCTGCCCGGCTATACCCACGTTCAGCGCGCCCAGCCGGTGACCTTCGGCCACTGGCTCATGGCGCACTTCTGGGCGCTGGAGCGCGATGTGGCGCGCTGGCGGGCCGCGCGCGAGCGGGCCAGCGTCTCCCCGCTGGGCTGCGCGGCCTTGGCCGGCACCGCTTATCCGGTGGACCGCGCCGCGCTGGCCAGCGCGCTCGGCTTCGCGCGGCCGGCCGAGAACAGCCTGGACGCCATCGCCGACCGGGATTTCGCGGCCGAGTTCCTGTTCAACGCCGCGTTGACCGGCTCCCACCTCAGCCGGCTGGCCGAGACCCTGATCTTGTTTTCCACGGCCGAGTTCGGCTTTGTCACCGTGGCCGATGCCTATTCCACCGGCTCCAGCTTGATGCCGCAGAAGAAGAATCCCGACATGCTGGAATTGGCGCGCGGCAAGGCCGGCACCCTCATCGGCTATCTGACGGGCCTGCTGGCCGCGCTGAAAGGCCTGCCCTCGGCCTACGATAAGGACTTGCAGGAAGACAAACCCCCGGTCTTCGCCGCCAGCGATACCCTGGACGCGCTCCTGCCGGTGATGGCGGGCGTGATCGCCACGCTCACCGTCAACGCGGACCGGATGCGCGCGGCCCTGGAGACCTCGCTCCTGGCCACCGAGCTGGCCGATTATCTGGTGCGCCAGGGCGCGCCTTTCCG
>JAGOBN010000527.1 GCA_017999235.1 Anaerolineales bacterium
GGCCACCTCTGGGCCGAGGCGCATTATCCCGACGGCTACTGGCAGCCGACGGCGACTCTGCTGACGATCTCACCTGATGGCCTCGGTACGCCCGCCGCGGCCCCCACCCCGGGCGCTTTTGTCACCCTGACCCCGGCTCCGCCCACGGCCACGGCGCCAGCCGCGCCGGCCGATCTGACCGCCGGTTTGCAGGTGCAGACCGATTGCGCCAATACGAGTCTCCGCCTGGCCGGCTGGGGCCGGAACAGCCCGCGCGTGGTTTCGCCGGATGGGCAATGGCTGGCGCAGAGCGTCAATCCCAGCGACCCGGGCGGCCCGGACGGGCCGGCTGGCCTGCGGGTGACGAAGGCCGACGGCTCGGGCGAGACTTGGATCCCGGCGCCAAACTGGGCCGAACCAGTGGCCGACCCACTCTGGTCTCCGGACAGCCAATGGCTGATCCTGAACCAGGTGACGCTCTCCCAGCCTGGCGGGGGCGAGGTCTGGAAAGTCCGTCCGGATGGTTCCGGCCTGACCTGGCTGGCGCGCTATCTGGGCTATCACGATGCGTTGGCTTGGTCGCCCGATGGGCGCTACGCGGCCTTCACCGAGGGCCAGATGATCGGCCAAGGATCCGGCACGCAGGTCATCAACTATCAGGTTTTTCTGGCCCCGGCGGATGGCTCCGGCCGGCGGCTGCGCGTGGGCTTGGGCTGTGATCCGGATTGGGGGACCGGGCCAATCCTGGCGGCGGCCACGCCGGCGGCCGGCCTGCCGCGCATCCTCAGCTTCCGGGCTGAAGCCGCGGCGGCCGAGAGCGGGGGCGCGGTCACTCTAGAGTGGGCGGCGGAGGGCGAGCACTTCAGTATCTGCCCGCGCCTGCAGACTTTTGTGATCGCGGCCGGCTGTCTGAACGAACTGCCGCCCACTGGAACGCGCACCGTGCTCCAGCGCGACCTGTTGGGCAACTACACGGACTTTCAGCTGGTGGCACAATCCGCGGCCGGGCTTGTGACCAGCGAGGCGCCGGTGGCGGTCCGGTGCCCGGGCTATGACACCTGGTTCCTGGCCAATCCGCCGCAAATGTGTCCCGAGGCGCCGCCGCTGACCTCGGCCGCCGCCTTCCAGGCTTTTGAGCGCGGCCGCATGATCTGGCTGGCGGGCCTCGACCAGTTCTACATCCTGCTGGACGGCCAGCCGGGCCGCCTGAGCCCGGTCTCCGGCCCGCTCGTCCTTAAGCCGGGCGCGTCACCGGACAACCGGGTGCCGGAGACACCGCCGGCCGGGTTGCTGGAGCCCGTCAGCGGATTTGGTCTGTTGTGGCGGAATGAGGCGCGCGGGGGCGAAGGCGTGCGCGAGCAGCTCGGCTGGGCGGCGGGGGCGGAGGCCGGCTACCAGGCCACCCAACAGTGTGAGCATCGCACCGGCCCCACCTGGAACTGCTATCTGCTGGATCCGGCCGGCCGCGTCATTCACTTGGCCTATCTGCCGTATTTTGGCTATCTGTGGACGCAGGAATAGAGGCCGGATGGGCGGGCTTAAACAAAAAGAACGTCCGTGCTAAGATAATCTAAAGCCCGATCAACTCGCCAGGAGAACCATGATGCGAAAACTGATTGTCAGCGAATTTATAACGATGGACGGCGTGATCCAGGCCCCTGGAGGCCAGACGGAAGATTTGGATGGAGGCTTTGAGCATGGGGGCTGGGTGGGGCCTTTGTGGGATGACGGCATCGGCGCCGGCTTTGATGCCGTGATGGCCAATGTGGATGCCATGCTGCTGGGAAGACGCACTTACGTGGGGCATGCCGAAGCGTTTGAGCCCCTGCCCCCGGGCGACCACATCGGCGATCTGATGAACACGCCCAGGCACTACGTGGTGTCCAAGACTCTCACCCAGCCCATCTGGCGGGACACCATCATTATTCGGGACAATGTGGTCGAGACGGTTCGCGCCCTGAAGGCCCAGCCCGGCCGGGACATCATCACCGACGGCAGCAGCCAGTTGGTGCACGAACTGCTGGCCCACGACCTGGTCGATGAACTGCACTTGGTCACCTTCCCGCTGATCCTGGGAAGCGGCAAACGCTTGTTTCCCAGCGGCACCAAGGCGCTCTTTAAACTCATGGCGGCCAAGCCGCTGCCCAACGGGGTTGTCATTCTGCACTACACCCGTGGAACATCAGCGGGCTGAGCGCCGGCCGGCCTAGCTTTCCGGGTGGATTAACCAGCGTATGGGGCGGCCCGCCGAACGAGCCGCCCCATACTTTTTTCGGCCGCGTTTGGCGCCGGCCGCGGAAAACGCTTGGCCGCGCCGCCGGATCAGTTGAGGCTCAGGTTACCCGTGAGGCGCCAGAGGCCGCGCATCAGGGCGTGGCCAAAATCCGGCTTCAGAAATTGATTCGGGCAGGCGCCGGGGATCACAGTAATGCCGTGTTCGCGGCAGAGTTGCACGGCGCTGGGTGAGACGCTGGTTGTGCCGGCGGCCAGGCCGGGTTTGGTGCCCAGCATACAATGCAGCCACACGCGCGAAATACCCAGCGCCAGGCACTGCTGGACGACTTGCTCAGCCACTTGCGGGTTGGTCAGAATAAACACCGCCTGGGGCTTCTCCGGGATCGAGCCTAAATCGGGATAGCACGGATCAGCGTCAAAGACCGTCAGGCGGGGATTGACCGCGCTGACCGCATAGCCGGCGGCTTTGAACTTGCGGTATGCCAGATTGCAGCCGGTCTCGCGTTGATCGGAGACTCCGACCACGGCGATCCTTTTCTGAGAAAGAAAATCCTGGACGAGCGCATCAATCTTTGCCATACGAGCTCCGGTGGGTGGTTGGGGTGGGGCCGCTGTTTGGTTGCGGCCGTGGATCCATGAACCTTTACGCGCAAAATGGTAATCCGTTGCGGCGCGTTTTGCCAGACGGCTCCGGACGATCCGCCGATGAAATTGAAGCGCCTTTTTGATAAATAGCCGGCGAATTGTCTATAATTGCCTGGGTTTGGCGCCCGCCGGCGAAACATCCAGACTGTAAGTAGGAGGGTGTCGATGTCTTTGAAGTGGTGGCGCACACACGCTTACAACGCCGCGTGCTGAACGGGCCATGCTCTCCGCCATCAGCCGCCCGCGGCTCATTCACCAGCGTTTGGCCGGCGCCCAACCGGTGGCTCCCGCCGCGGTGGTGGCCGGGATGGGGATGCTCCAGGCCCAGGATTATCTGGGCGCGCTGTGGGCCGTGGGGCTGCGCGCTCAGCAGGTAACCCAGGCGGGAGTCGAGCAGGCGCTCGCCCAGCGGCAGATTGTCCGGACCTGGCCGGCGCGCGGGACGCTACACTTTGTCGCGGCGCCGGATGTCCGGTGGCTGCTGGACTTGTTGGCGCCGCGCGCCATCGCCCGGAGCGCGGGGCGTTTCCGGCAGTTGGAGCTGGACGAACCGACCCTGGCCCGCAGCCGGCGGTTGATCGCCCGGGCTTTGCAGGCCGGGCCGGCCCTGACGCGGGAAGCGCTCTATCAGGTGCTGGAAGCGGGCGGGGTGTCCCCGCTGGGCCAACGCGGCATTCATATCCTCGGCCGATTGGCCCAGGAAGGGCTGATTTGCTTCGGGGCACGGGCCGGCCAGCAACACACGTTTGTCCTGCTGGACGAATGGGTGCCGGCGGCTAAATCCCTGCCGCGGGAGCTGGCGCTGGCCGAACTGGCGCGGCGCTACATCACCAGCCACGGGCCGGCCACGGTGTTGGATTTTGTTTGGTGGTCGGGGCTGACGACGTCCGACGCGCGGGCCGGCCTTGACCTGGCCCGGCCCCACCTTGAGCCCGACCTTGTGG
>JAGOBN010000029.1 GCA_017999235.1 Anaerolineales bacterium
GGTTAAACAAAACCGCCTCCCAATCGGGAGGCGGTCTCAGCGCGATGAGGCTCCGGCCGGCGATATAGAAACTAGATAGCGTTGATGATATTGCTGAAAATGTTGCCGAGTGTCGGGCCAAGAATGGCCAACACGACGATCACCACGACGGCGACCAAGACCAGGATGAGCGCGTACTCGACCAGACCCTGGCCTTTGTTATCTTTGAACGTCAACATCTGATTTCTCCTTGTGGAAGGGAAGACAGGCTGTTTGCCAGCCCAATACCTCATCGCCGCTTCAATTTACAGTATATACCTGATCATCGACGTTGGCGACTGTTGGGTTGCGTTAGGCGAGCATCGCCCACTTTCTGTCACACTGGCTTGCGCCCGCTGTGGACGGCCATCGTCCCAAACATAAGACGCTCGAACCCAACCGCCTCAAAGCCGGCGTTTCGCATCCGCTCCGCCAGCGCATCCGCCGCCAAGAATCCTTCCGTGGAATCGGGCAGATATTGATAGGCGGCGCTGTCGCCGGCCACCAGCCGCCCCAGAGTTGGGATCACAAAACGCAAATGGAAACGAATGGCCGGCCGCAGCCAACCCGCCGGAGGCGGGGTCGTATCCAGACAAACCACATGCCCGCCCGGCTTCAAGATCCGAAACTGCTCCGCCCAGGCCCGCGCTAAATCCCCCACATTGCGCATCAGATAACCAGAGACCACGGCATCGAAAGTGTGCTCCGGAAAAGGCAGATGCAGCGCATCCGTCCCCGACCAGCTCACGCCGGCGGCTTCCGGGCGCCGCTGACCCACCCGCATCATCGCCACCGTGAAATCGCCCCCCACAATGTCCACCGTCGGGTACAGGCGGCGCGCC
Source organism: Anaerolineales bacterium (assembly GCA_017999235.1). The sequence goes on from JAGOBN010000029.1 coordinate 861, forward strand.
GCCAACGCCAGATCCCCGGTGCCGGTCCCCAGATCCAACAAACGGCCCCGGGCCGGCAAATGCGCCAACTCCAGCACCCGCCGGCGCCAACGGCCGTCCTGGCCGAAGGTCATCAGCCGATTCATCGCGTCGTACCGGCCGGCGATACGGGTAAACATCGCCTGCACGTACCGCGCCCGTTCCGTCCCCGTCAGTTGTGACATTGCCTGTGCCTGGCCTCTCCCGCCTGTTCAACCACGGCCGGCCCCCGCCGCCGGCCAAAAAATTCTATCACGCCGCCGCCGCGTCGCCGGACGCCAAGGGCAGCCAGACGGTAAACGTGGTGCCTTGCCCCTCGGCGCTGATCACGTCGATCAACCCGGCATGCTGCTCGACGATCTCCTTGGAAATCGCCAGCCCCAGCCCAGTGCCGGGCTCGCCCGACTCGCGCGCCACTTGGCCGCGGTAGAAGCGGGTAAATAGATGGGCCAAATCTTCGGGTGAAATCGGCGGGCCGTCATTGTGGACCCGCACCACCACGCCGTCCAATTGGCCGGCCGCCGCCCGGTCGCTGCTGACGGTCACCTGCCCGCCGCGCGCCGTGTAGGCCACGGCATTGGCGATCAGGTTCGCAAACACCTGGGTGAGCTGCGCCTGATCCACCCACACCCGCGGCAGGGTCTCGTTGACGAGATGGCGCAGACGCACCTCGCGCTCCTCGGCGCGCGTGGCATACAGCGCCAAGACGTGCGTCAGCAGCGCATCCAACCGCTGCGGCTCCCGGCGCACGGGCGCGGAATGCGATCGCAGCCGCGACAGGTCCAGCAGATCCTCGATCAGACGGCGCAGCCGCTCCGTCTCCCGCTGCAGCACCGGCAAATAGCGCGGCAGGGCCTCGGCGCCGCGTTTATCCAACAGCCCGAGGTGCAGCTTGATGGCGGTCAGGGGGGTGCGCAGCTCGTGCGAGACGTTCGAGACAAATTGATCTTTCAAGCGGTCCAGCTCTTTAAGCTGTTCGTTGGCCCGCGCCAATTCCCGCGTGCGCTCGACCACCCGCTGCTCCAGCGTCTCCAGGACCCGGGCGCGCTGCAGCGCGTTGCCGCCCACCTCGGCCAGCGTGTTTAGCAGCCGCAAATCCGCCTCGGTGAACAACCGCTGCGCGCCGGCCGTGATCGTCAGCACGCCAATGATGTCATGGCCGGCGCGCAAGGGCGCATACAACGCGGACGCGCCGCCGGCCGGCGCTTCGGCGCGAACCGGCCGGCCGCCTTGAAAGACCTGGCCCGCCACCGACCCGGTCAACGGCAGGACCTGGCGGTAGACCGTCGCCGGCAGGTTGCGGTGCAGGATGTAGGCCAATTCGCCGCGCGCCTCCACCGGCATCAAGATCGCGCCGGCCTCGGCCCGGAACACGGTCAGGCTGCGGTCAATCAGGATCTCCAGCAAATCCGGCGCGGCATCCAGCGCGCGCAAATCGGCCGAGACCACGGTGATGGCTTCCAATTCGGCGGCGCGGCGCAGAGTCTCTTTGAGCAGGCGGTTCTTTTCAACCGCCAGCGCCAAGGCGTCCATGATCTGGCTGAGCAGGGTCACGTTCAACAGCGGCCGGCTGGCGGCCTCCGTCCAAAACAGCCCCAGCGCGCCGCTGCCATGCTGCCCGGCCCGCAGCGGCAAAGCCGCCCACCCGCTGACGCCCAGCGCGCCGAGTGCTTGATCCAAGGGCTCCGCCGATTCAGCCACGGCCTCCACAAACCGCGGCTGGCTCAGGACCAGTTCCGGCCGGAGCCAGTGGTCATCCAGCGGCAGCCGCGCTTCAGGCGTCAGGCCGGTCTCGTCCACGCCCGCCAAGAGCAGCGCCTGCCGATCCGGCGCCAACAGCGCCAGCAGCACAAATTGACAGCCCGCCAGCCGCTTCAGCCCGGCGGCCAGCTTCGCAAACTGGCCCAGAATATCCGGCGCCATGCTGAGCTGGCGCAGCAGATCGCTGGCGAGCGCCAGCTCCTCCGCGTTGCGGCGCGTCTCGTCAAACAGCCGCGCCCGCGCCAGGCCGAGCGCAATCTGGCCGGCCGCCTGTTCCGCGCGCTGGCTCTCGGCCTGCGAAAACACATGCGGCGCCTGGAAGGCGATGAGCGCCACGCCCAGCTGTTGATCACCCGCCGCCAGCGGCAGGCCCAACAGCGCCAAGCGCGCCCCCCCCGTTGACCAGGCCGGCTCCAAGAGCGGGGTGGCCGTCACATCCGGGATGATCACCGGCTGGCCGGCCTGCAGGATGGCGCGCGTTAAAGCCGCCTGGAGCGGCGCCGGCCAGGGCGGCAGGCCGCGCCACGAACTATGCGCGCCAGCCGCGACCGGGCGCTGGCGCGCCTCGTCCCACAGCGCCAGATCACACGCGTCGGCGCCGGTAAGCTCACCCAGACAGTCCACCAGCGCCTGCAAGAGCTTCGGCAGATCGGCGATGGCCACGGCCGAGCGCGTGATCTCATTGAGCACCGTCAAGTAGTGGACGCGGCGCGCCTCGGCCGCGAACAGGCCGGCGTTCTGCAAGGCCAGCGCCACCGGCACCGCCGCGGCGACGAGCAGCGGCAGATGCTCATCCTGATAGAAATGCGGCTGCTCGCCCAGCAGGCTCACCACCCCGATCAAAGCATCCCCGGCCAGGAGCGGCACGATGACGGCCGAGCGCACCTGCTCATCCAGCCGCGGCAGAAAAACCCAGCGCGGATCGCGGGCCACGTCGGGCAGCGCGAGCGGCCGGCGGTATTGCGCCGCATAGCCCACCACGCCCTGCCCCGGCGGCACCACCTGCGCGACCTCGGCCGCCTGCAGGCCGGCAAATCCAGACAGCGCCCGCAGCCGGAGGCCGGCCGCTTCCGGCTCGGCCAGATACAACACCGCCCGGTCGGCGCCGGTGGCGCCGCGCATCAAATCCATCGCCCGCAGCGCCACCTCATCCGGATCAAGGGTGGACGCCAGGCTCTGACTGAGGTTGACCAGCAGTTCCAGCCGGCGTTTCTCTTTCTCAAGCGCCGCCACCAGCCGCACGTTTTCATACGCGATCGCCGCGCGGTCCGCAAACAAGCGGATCATGTCCACATCGGCTTCGCCGAAACGCGCCGGACGCTCATCCCACAACACCAGGACCCCCAACAGCTGACCCTGCCATTGCACCGGGACGCCCAAGGTCGAGCGGGGTTCCAGGTCGCCGGCGGCCACCAAGGTCTCCCCCGTCAGCGCCACCCGGCCGGCCATCTCTTCGCCCAGCGTCAAATTCCGGCCGGCCAGGCGCGCCGGCAAATGGTGTTCTACCACGGGGGCGAGGATCTCGGTCTCGGGCACGAGCGTGTAAAAGACGCCGGCCGAAGCCTGCAGCAAGCGCCGGGCGCCCGCCAAAATCGCCTCCAGCAAAGCCTGCGGCTGGCGCCGGGTCCCCAACTCCAGGGCGACATCATGCAGCGTGGTCAGCGCCGTCACCCGCCGGCGTTCGGCCGCGTACAAGCGCGCATTCTGCAAAGCCAGCCCCACCTGGCTGGCAAAGGCCGCCAGGCGTTCGGCGTGCTTGGGCTGATAAAACCCGGCCGCCACCTTGTCCAGACTGACGAAGGCCAGCACCCCGCCCTGCGCCAGCACCGGCGCGCCGACCCACGAATAGCGGGCCGCCACGCCGGCCACCGGCAGGCCCTCGGCCGCGGCGGCGACCGCCGAGATCACCGACGCCTGGCCGGTCTCCACCATCTGCTGCAAGGCCGGCGTCTCCGCGATGACCCAGGCGGCGTCCTTCACCGCCGCCGCCGCGGCTGGCCCCCACTGCTCGAAGCCGCGCTGGCGCACCACCCAGGCGCGCTCCACCAGCTCATCCACCAGGAGCAGGCTGGCGGTGTCATAGGGCACGACGCCGGCAATATGATCCAGCAGCCGGTCCAGCACCGCGTCGAAATCCAAGCTGCTGCCCAGGCTGGCCGCCGCGGCGCGCAAGGCCTCCGCCAATTCGCGCTGTTCGCGCTCCGCCCGGAACAGGCGCGCATTCTCCAGCGCCACGCCGGTCTGGTCGGCGATGGCGCGCGCCAGCCGCAGATCCGCGTCCGTAAACTGGCGGGCCGCGTCGGTGGAAAACAACTCCATCAAGCCGACCGGCCGGCCGCTGGCCCGCACGCCCAGCATAAGCAGCGTCTGATACCCGGTCGGGCGCAGCACCGCCGCCTCGGCCGGGTCGGCCAGCGGGTCATCGGCGCGCACGACGGCGATATCTTCCTGGACGATGACGCGCTCGGTCACCGGGAATTGCTCCAAGGCATAGGCGCCGGTGAACAGCACCCCGGCCGGGGCCGCGCGCGTATACCATTTGAGCGTGGCCACCTGGCGCGCCGCCGGCTCGTACGTGGAGAGCGCGCAGCCATCCATGTGCAGGGTCTGCGTCGCCGCCAGCGCCACATGGTGCAGCACTTCGTCCAATTCCAAACTGGAGGAGACGGCCCGGGCGACGTCCAACAGAATCGCCAGCTCGCGTTCGCGCTGCTGGGTTTCCTCCCACAAGCGCAGCCGGTCCAGGGCCACGGCCGCCTGGTTGGCCAGCGCCAGCGCCACTTCGGCGTCATGGTGGGAGTAGAACCCCGGCTGATCGCTGTCGAGATTGAGGATGCCCAGCGCCCGGTCTTTGACCACCAGCGGGACGCCCAGCCAGCATCGGATGTATTCGCTGCCGGGCAGCTGCTGCCAGCGGTCATCGCCGGCCGTGTTGGCAATCAGCAGCGGTTCCCGGTCGGCCAGGACGGCGCGGACGTGCTCCAGGCCTCCAATCACCAGCGTCTCCAACACCTGGGCGGAGATGCGGAAGCCGCGGTGGGCCGCCAGCCGCAGCTGGTCATCGTCCTCCAGCAGCATGATCGAGGCGCTTTCATAGCGCACCAGGCGCGCCAACTGTTCCAGGATCTGGCTGAGCAGCGCCGCGCGTTCCAGCGGGGTGTTGAGCAGGCCGGCCACTTCACGCAAGGTATCCGCTTGCGCGCGGGCGGCGCGCTCGGCCTCGAACAAGCGCGCCCGCTCCAGTGCGGTGGAAAGCTGGCTGGCCACCGTCCCCAGCAGGCGCTCATCGGCCTCGCTGAAGGCCGCGCGCCGCTCGCTTTCAGCGTCCAGCACGCCGACCACGCTGCCATTCACGCGCAGCGGCACGCCGATCTGCGAGCGGGTATCCGGATGCACGGACTGGTCGGCCGGCGCGAAGGTCAAATCGGCCGCGTGTTCCGCGCGGCCGGTCTGCGCCACGCGCCCGATCAAGCCCTCGCCGATCAAAATCACGGTGGACTGCGCGCCGCGGAAAGAAGCGTGCGGGTGCAGCACCAGGCCGGTCCGATCCACCAGCCAGACGCCAAAATGCCGCGCTTCCAGATAGTCGCCGCTCAAGCGGGTGACGTGCTCCAGCAGCGCGTCCACGTCGGCGCTGGTGGAGCCGGCCAGCGCCACGGCATGCAGGACGGTCAGCTCGGCCACCTGTTTGCGCGCGGCCTCAAACAGGCGCGCGTTCTCAATCGCCGCCGCCGCCTGTTCACCCAGCAGCTGGACGATGCGCAGTTCCGCTTCAGCCAGGGCGCGCGGTTCGGGATAGGCGACGTTCATCACCCCCACCACCCGCGCGCCGATCTTCAGCGGCAGGCTGATCATGGCGCCCAGCCCGGCCGGCGGCGCGGCGCGAAACAACGGGTGCGCGCGCAGGTCGGAGATGACCAGCGGTTCGCCCGAGCGCGCGACAGTGTAGGTGAGGCCGTGCGGGCGCGGCGCCGGCAAGGGATCGGCGCGGCCATCCGCCCACAGCGCGGCGCCAAATTCCATCCGCTCCGGCTGATACAGGAAGATCCCGGCGCTGCCGGCGCTCGGCAGCAAGCTCAGCGCCCCGCGCAGCACGGCCCGCAGGACCTCCGGGAGATCCAGGCTGGAGGTCAGGCTCAGGCTGGCGGTGCGCACGGCGTCCAGTTCGGCGGCCCGTCGTTCGGCCGCTTCCAAAAGCGCGACATTTTGCAGCGCCAAGGCGGCGTAGCCGGCGAAGGCGGCCAGCCAGCGGGCATGCTCGGGCTGATAGGCGCCCGGCTCCGCCCGCTCCAGCGAGAGGAACGCCACGGCGCGCCCGCGCGTCAAGATCGGCGCGCCCACCCAGCTGCGCAGCACGCTGGATGATTCGATCACCACCCAGGCCGGGTTCGCCAGCACGTCGGCCACGATCAGCGGCTGGCCGGTGGCCGCCATCATGCGCAGATTCTCGGTCTCGGCCACGCGCAGATGCAAGCGCCGCGCCGCCGCGCCCACTTCCGGGCCAAAGCGCTCGTAGCCGCGCGCGCCGCGGGTGTGCGTCACCCCGGCCTCATCCAGCACCAGCACACAGGCCGCGTCGTAAGGCACCACGCGGGCGATGTGGCCCAGCAGGCGATCCAGCATGACGTCCAGCTCGCTCTCCAGCGTGAACTCCAGGCCCACGTCGTTGAGCGCCTCGGCCAGCGCGCGCTGCTGCCGTTCGGTCTCGAACCAGCGCAATTTTTCCACCGCGGTCGCCAGCTGGCCGGCGATGGTTAACAGCAGGCGCTCGTCCGCGGCGGTGAAGGCCTGATAAGCCGGACGCTCGGCGTTCAAGACGCCCACCACGCGCTCGCCCACTTTGAGGGGCACGCACAGCGCGGACAGCTGGCCGGCGCCCGCCACCGCCCCCACCCGCGCCGGCCGGCCGCTGGCGGCCACTTGGCCCACCAGCCCCTGATCCAGCGCGCGGCTGACCGCCGGCGCGGCGGCGGTCCGGGGATAGCGGCGCCAGACGCCGGCGGCTTCATCCACCAGCAGCACTTCCAGACTCTCGGCCTCAAAGACCGGGCTGGCCACCGTCAGCACCTGGGCGGCCAAGTCGTCCAGCGACAGGGTGGCGGCGGCGACGCCGGCGATGGCGTTCAGGATGGTCAGCTCTTTGAGCTGGCGCTGGGAGGTCTCGGACAACTGCAGACGCTGCAGCGCGCCGGCCAGCTCGGCCCCCAGCGGCTCCGCCAGCGTCAGGAGGGCGTCCGGCAAGGGGCGGCCGGTCAGCGCGTTATCCAGCGCCAGAATGCCCAGCAAGTGCGTGTCCGCTTTCAGCGGCACCACCAACAGATCGCTGACGGGCTGCAGGGCGGTGAGCCATTCCGCCGGCAGCGCTTCGATCAGATCCGCCGGCGCCAGCCGGTACGGAGCCGAGGCCGTCCGCGACTGGCCTGGCAGCAGCCAGGCGGCCGGCGGCCGGCCGGCCAGCTCGGCCAGGAGGCCGGGCGCAAAGCCGCGCGAGAGCGCCATCGGCCGCAGCCGGCCGGTCTCGGCATCCACCCAGAGCAGGCCGCACCGATCACACTGCAGCCACTCCGGCAGATCATCCACCAGCCGCGCCGCCAGCGCGGTCACGCTCACCGCCGCCTGGCCGGCCCGCGACACTTCCAGCAGGATATGGCGCACCTCGGTTTCCCGGCGCTGGGCTTCATACCACTGGGCGTTGACCACCGCCGTCGCCGCCTGCTCGGCAAAGGCGGTGAGCAGATCCAAATCGCCCTGCTTAAACTCGACGTCGCGGGTCTTGCTGTCCACGTACAGGACGCCCAGCAGTTCGCCGCGCGTCCGCAGCGGCACGGCCATGATCGAGCGGAGATAATAGTTGACGACCGAGGCGCGGGCGCCGAAACGGGGATCGTTCTGGGCGTTGAGAGTGACCACGGGCGCGCCGGTCTCCACCACGGTCTGGACGACGCCGCGGCTGACCTCGAACGCGTCTTCGGTGATGGGCTCCCCGAGGGCGTTGCGCGCCACCTGGAAGCGGAACTCGCCGGCGGCTTGATCGGCCAGCATCAGGAAGCCGCGCTCGGCGCCGGTCAGCCGGATGGCTGCGTCGATGACGATCACCAGAGCCGCGCCCAGCTCGAGCGACGAGTTGAGGGCGCGCGAGACCTCATACAGCGCTTCCAGGCGGGAAGGGTGGGGCGTGATTCTAGAGGACACCGCAGTTCGCCATGAGTTGCTCCGGGGAATATTGTAGCGCAGGCGGCCGGCGCGCCTTTGCAAGCGCGCCGACTCCCGTTATAATCCGGCCGGTTACGCCAAAACGCGGGTGTAGTTCAGTGGTAGAACGCTTGCTTCCCAAGCAAGATATCACGGGTTCGAATCCCGTCACCCGCTCTGCTGTGCTCGGCCCGGCCGCCCCTGGCTTGGAAATATATGCCGGGCGTTGCCGTCCCCGCTTGAGCGCCCATGCCACCATCCAAAAAACCACCGCTGGGATGTAGTGTCCGCTCGGCCGGCGTCGGCGTGCTGACGCTCCTAATCCTATTGGTCCTGGGGCCGTTCCTGGTGCCGGTCGGCAATCTGCCCCAGGCGCAGCCACTCGAAGCGCTGGCCGACCCCGACAGCCGCTTCATCACCGTCAACGCGGTGCGCGTGCATTACAAGGAACAAGGCGCCGGCCCGCGCGCGCTGATCTTGCTGCACGGCCTGGGCGCCAGCACCTTCACCTGGCAGGCCGTCCTTCCCGCGCTGGCGGCGGAGGGCCGTGTGCTGGCGCTCGACCGGCCCGGCTTTGGCTTAACCAGCCGGCCCCGGCCCGGCACATGGGCCGAGGTCAATCCTTACAGCCCGGAAGGCCAGACCGCTCTGGTGCTGGGTTTTATGGAAGCGCTGGCCATCGAGCGCACGGTGCTGGTGGGCCATTCGGCCGGCGGCACGCTGGCGGCGCAGTTCGCCCTGGCGCACCCGGAGCGCGTGGAAGCCCTGGTCCTGGTCGACGCGGCGGTGTATCAGGGCGGCGGGACACCCGCGGTTCTGGCCCCGCTGCTTAACAGCCCGCAGGCGCAGCACCTCGGCCCGCTGGTCGGGCGCGCCTTTATTGGGAATCTGCCGCAGTTTATCCGCGGCCTGTGGGCCGATCCCACCCGAATCACCCCGGAGATTTTGGCCGGCTACCAAAAACCGTTCCAGGCGGAAGACGCCGACCTGGGCTTCTGGCAGCTGGTGGCGGCCAGCCAGAGCACGACTCTCGCCCCGCAGTTGTCGGCGTTGACGATGCCGGCCCTGGTGCTGACCGGCGCGCAAGATACCACGGTGCCCGTGGACCAATCCGCGCGGCTGGCACGGGAACTGCCTAACGCGGAGTACGCGGCGCTGGCTCAGTGCGGCCACCTGCCGCAGGAGGAATGCCCGGCCGCGCTGCTGGCGGCGCTGCAGCCTTTTCTGCAGCGTCTGCCCTAGCCCGGACGCCGCTGGTGGTGAACGGCTCTCAACGACCCGAACCCGCGCGCCGGTTTATCGCACCCATCAGCCTGACCTTGTTGGCGGCTTTTCTGCGCCTCGCCGATCTGGATGCCTTTGCGGGCGGCGTCGATCACGCTTATCCAATTGCCCAGGTCATCCAGAGCCTGCAGACCGGGCAATGGCCGGCCCTCGGCCAATACACGTCCGTGCTGGTGGACAATCCGCCGGGCATGCCGTATTTACTGCTCGGGCCGTGGTGGCTCTTCCAAAACGTCTGGGTCATGCACGCCTTGGTGGCGCTCGCCAACGTGCTGGCCGTGCCGTTGATCTACAGCGGCCTCCGCTGGGCCATGCACGCCGAGCCGCCGGCGCAGGCGGCGGCCTTTCTCCTGGCCGTCAACCCGTGGGTCATCTATCACAGCCAAGGCACCTGGGTTCAGGGGCTGCTGGTGCTGTTCACCACGCTGACCTTTACCCTGCTGGCCCAGGCGCTGTTCGGGCCGCCGGCCCGACGGGAGCGGCGCTGGCTGGCCACGTTCGCGAGCCTGGCCGTGTTTACCCAGACGTATCTGCTGGCGTTCTTCACCGGGCTGCAAGTCGCGCTGGCGGTGGCGCTCAACTGGAAACGGGCGGCCGGGCGCGCGCTGCTGGCCGGCGTCTTGATCTTCGCCCTGCCGACCAGCGTCTATGTATTCCAGATCGCCGCCCGGGCGCCGGCCCAGTCCGATAAGCTGGCCGGTTTTTTTCAAGCCAACCGGCAGTTGGCCTTCAGCCCAACCGCCCTGGAACATGCGCTGCGCTATGTGAGCGGTCGGGATTTTGGGGCCGTCTACGGCAATGACGGCTCCCCCGCTTGGCAGACCCGGCAGCGGCTGGCCGGCGTCCTCAGCGGGGTATTGGAGCTGAGCGTCCTCGCCGGCGCGGGCTATGCGCTCTGGCAGGTGGCGCGCCGGACCCCGCGCGCGGGTTTTTGGCTGTTGACGCTGCTGTGGTGGAGCCTGCCGATCGCGGCCTTGTCGCTGCCGGACTCGCCCATCCATATCCATTATCTGCTCCTCAGCCTGCCGGCCGGCATGGTGCTCAGCGCCCCGGTGCTCACCGGGCTGGTGCGGTCCAGCCTGGTCCGCTTGGCCGCAGCGGCGGTGATCACCAGCGTGTGGCTGCTCACGCTCGACGCCCACAGCCGGCTCGTGCTCAACCAGCCTGCCGGCGGCCACCTCGACCGGCTCTCACTGCGCGCCGGCCGGCAATTCCAGGCCGCCGCCGGCCCGCTGGTAGACCAATACCGGCTGACGGAAGCATACGTGCGCTGGGACTCGGCCTCCCTCACTGCCAACACGGGGCGGGCGCTGCAGGCGGTCAGCTGGTTTGAACTGCCGGATTTCCAGATTATCCCCCTCGATCGGCCGGCGCTGTACATGACGCTCCAGCACGGACAGCCCGCGCCGGTGACATTTCTGGCCAAGCGGGCGGCGCAGGTGGATTACGCCGGGAACGACTATCTGACACTGGACCTCATCCCCGCGCACAGCCGCGCGCAGATCCTGCGCCTGCCGCAGCATCCGGTGGGCTGGCCGACCGCGCAAGGCTTGACCCTGGTGGGCTATGATCTGAACGGCCAGCAGCTGCGGGTGTATTACCTGCTGGAGGCGCTCGTCGAGGGACGCGCTCAATGGCTGTATGCGCCCTACGCGCATTTCACCAACGCGCGCGGCCAAATCGCCGCTAATCTCGGCGCGGCCGCCATGCCCGGATACGACTATCGCGCCGGCGACGTGTATGTGTATCAAATGGCGATTCCGCCGCTGCCGGCCGGCGCGTACACGCTGGAACTAGGCTTGTTTGACGGCCTGCACGGCGGCCGCGGAGTGACTTTTTTGCCGCCCGGCGAAACCCCGCGCCCCGCGTACACCATCCCGCTCCGCTGGCCCTGACCGGCGGCCCGCGCCCCCCAAGGCGGGGCCGGCGGCTTCCAACCAATTTCACACCCGGCTCCAGCCAGGGCGCGGCTAAATCGGATATCCTGCGCTAGAATGCGGCGGACTGGAGCGCCGCCACCCATGCCGCGGATTTTGTACGTGGAGGACAATCGCGATAACCGCGTGTTGGTCCGGCGGGTGCTCGAAGCCGCCGGCTTCAGTGTGAGCGAGGCCATCGACGCGCCGAGCGCGTTGGCCGAAGCGCAAACCCGCGCGCCGGATCTAATCTTGATGGATATCAACTTGCCGGGTGTGGATGGCTACACCTTGACGGCGCAGCTCAAGACCATGCCGGGGCTGCAGCAAGTCCGCGTGATTGCGCTGACCGCCAACGTCATGAAGGGCGACCGCGAAAAGACCCTGGCCGCCGGCTGTGATGGGTATATCCAAAAGCCGATCGATGTGGACGCCTTACCCGAACAGATTTCCCGCTATCTCCAGCCTTAACTGTTGAGCCCGTTATGGCCGCCAATCCGCCTACCCCATCCCACTCCTCATCCGCCTCCCGCGAGCCGGTGAATCCCAAAGACGCCACCATCTTGATTGTCGAAGATAACGTCTCCAACTTCGTGCTGATGGCGCGCATGTTGGCGTACATGGGCGTCCCGCGCTGTGAATGGAAGACCTCCGGCTGGCAGGTGGTGGAGTTTGCCGACACTTTGCCGCGGATTGACTTGATCCTCATGGACCTGCGGCTGCCCTATGAAGACGGCTACGCGGCGCTGGTCAAAGTGCGCGGCACGCCCAAGCTCAAAGACACCATCGTCGCCGCCGTCACCGCCGAGGCCAGTCAAGAACAGCTCGCCAAAGCGCGGGCCGCCGGCTTTGATGGTTTTCTAGGCAAGCCGCTCGACCCCGACCGTTTCCCAGACCAAATCCGCCGTCTGCTGCGGGGCGAGCCCGTGTGGGAGCAGTAGCCGGCCGCCGCTCGGGACGCCACTGGTGAACTTCCGCCGGACGACCGTGGGAATCGTCAGCGCCACGCTGGCCGGCCTGCTGGCATTGGCGGCCTTCGGGCTGCTGTTTTTTTTCCCCCACCCGTGGGCGCTGCTGGCCGCCGGGCTCGGCGCCAGCGGGCTGGCCGGCGCTCTGCTCGTCTGGCTGCTGGACCGCCGCCTCGGACGCCGGCTCCGGCAGCTCCGCCAGCGTTTAGCCCCGCACGACCCCGCGCCGGCCGAACCCGATGAACTCACCGCGCTGACGGCCGCCTTTGAGACTCTCACCGCCCGCCTCGCCGGCCAGGCCAGCGCGCAGACCCTCGCCGTGACCGAACAGCGCCGCTTGCTGGAAGCCAGCGCCGCCCTCACACGCGTGGCCACGGCCCAGGCCGGCTTGGAAGTCTGGTTGACCCAGGCCAGCGCGTTGTTTTCCGAGCACTTTGGATGCCGGCGCGCCGAGCTGTATTTGTGGGACGCGGACGGCTCAGTCCTGCACTTGGCCGCGCACTACGCCGCCGATAACCCGGCCGAGCTGTCCGCCGCCGCTCCGGCAGCGTTGATCACCCCAGCCGCCGCCCACGGCACGCTCCAGACGGAGGCCGGACCGGGGACCTGGGCCGCACTGCCGCTGCGCGTGGATGAACGCGGGCTCGGTGTCGTGGCGCTGCTGGCCCCCGCCGCGGAGACCTTTACCGCGGAACGACTCGCCCTGCTGCAACAACTGACCGATCAGATCGCCGCCGCGCTGGAGACCCAGCGCCAACTGGCGCGGCAGCAGCGGCGGCTGCAGCTGGAAGCTTTGGTTTTGTCCTTGGCCAGCCGCCTCCATCAAACCCACAGCGCCGAAGCCATCCTGGAAAGCGCGGCGACGGAATTAGGCCGCACGCTGGGCGCCCGCCGCGCGGTGGTGCGCCTGTATGCGCCGGCGGCGCTGGCGGAAACCGACCCGCCCCCCGGAACAACCCATGCCGCCCGCTGACCAGGCCGCGACCGATTACCGCCGCCAGGCAGTGTGGTCGGCCGGCGGGCTGCTGGCCGCCGGACTGTTGAGCACTGGAGGCGCCTACACCCTTTTTTTTAACGTCAGCGCCCCCCCCGGCGGTCTCAGTGTGATCGCGGCCTTAGCGGCGTTCTGCCTGGCGGCCGCCATCAGCCTAGGCCTGGCCTGGGCCAACCACCCC
>JAGOBN010000528.1 GCA_017999235.1 Anaerolineales bacterium
TTGCTGGAGGCGGCGCTGCAGCAGCTCGGGGCGGGGGCGCCCGAGCTGGAGGTGCTGGTCCTGGGGGTGGGCGATACGGGGCCGCAGGTTCGCTGGGGCGCGGTGACGTTGCGCTGGGCCGGCTACTGCAGTGATCCGGCTGAAATGGCCCGGTATTACCAGGCGGCGGATGTGTTCGTGCACCCCGCCCGCGCGGATACTTTTCCGACGGTGGTGCTGGAAGCTCTGGCCTGCGGTACGCCGGTCGTGGCCACGCGGGTCGGCGGGCTGGAAGAGCAGATTGACGATGGGCGCACCGGTTATCTGACGCCGCCGGGCGCGGCGGAGGCCTTGGCGGCGCGGCTCGGCGAGCTTTTGACCGGGCCCGAGCGCCGATCCGCGATGGGGGCGGCCGCGGCGGAGGCCGCCCGGCAGCGGTTTGATCATCGGCGCATGGTCAGCGACTACTTGGCGTTTTACACCGCCGCGCGCGCCGCCTGGGAGCAGCGTTGAGGTGACCAGTCTAGTGACGGTGGGATTAGTGACCTGGAACAGCGCCGGCTGCCTGCCAGAATGTCTGACCGCCTTGACGCGGCAGTCGCATCCAGCGGTGGAGTTGGTCGTGGTGGACAATGCTTCCACCGATGACTCGGCCGGCCAGGCCGCCGCGCTGTTCCCGGCCGCGCGCTTAATCCAAAACGACCAGAACCGCGGCTACGCCGGCGCGCACAACCAGGCGCTGGCGCTGGCGCACGGCGCGTATTATTTGGCCCTCAACCCGGATGTGGTTCTCGAGCCCGGCTATCTGGCCGCGCTGGCGGCCGCCCTGGACCGGCGGCCGGCCTGCGGGTCCGCCGGCGGCAAACTTCTGTTAGAACCGGGCCGGCTGGACAGCACGGGCTTGTTCATCGACCGCCGGCGGCGGCAGTTTCTGCGCGGCCACGGCGAGCTAGATCGAGGCCAATATGACCAGGCCGGCGCCGTATTCGGCGTGGATGGCGCCGCACCCCTGTATCGGCGCGCCATGCTGGCGGATGTGCAGTTTGCCGGCCAGGCCTGGGACGAAACCTTCTTTGCGTACAAAGAAGATGTGGATCTGGCGTGGCGCGCGCGTCTGCTAGGGTGGGGGGCCTGGTATGAACCGGCCGCCCGGGCTAAACATACCCGCACCTTCCGGCCGGGCCGGCGCGAGCGGGGCTCGGCCTTCACCCGGCGGTTGTCGGTGCGCAACCGCTATCTGCTGCTGCTCAAGAACGAGACGGCGGTGGCTTGGCGCCGGGACTGGCCCGCGATCCTGACTTACGACGCCCTGATCCTGGCCTATCTGCTGATCCGTGAGCCGGCTTCGCTGGCCGGCCTGGTGGAGGCCTGGCGCCTGCGGCCGGCCCTGCGCCGCGCGCGCGCCGACCTGCACGCGCGCCGCCGTGCCACCGACGCCGACTGTCTGGGCTGGTTTCTATGAGCGCCCCCGATATGTCGGTGGTGGTGATCAGCCACAACCACGGCCGCTTCCTGGAGACCTGCCTGGGCTCGCTGGCCCCGGAACGGCATGCCCTGGCCCTGGAAGTCTGGCTGGTGGACAACGTCTGCTCGGACGCCACGCTGGCGGTGGCCGCGCGCTTCCCGTGGGTGCGCGTGCTCCGCAATCAGCGCCGGCTGGGCTTTGCCGCCAATAACAATCAGGCGCTGCGGCTGAGCACCGGCCGGCAGATGCTGCTGCTCAACCCGGATACCGAGGTGCCGGCCGGCGCGCTGGATCGGCTGGCGGCCGGCCTGGACGCGCACCCGGAGGCGGGGCTGTGCGGCCCGCAGCTGCGCTTTCCCGATGGCGTGATCCAGCCGTCTCCGCGCCGCTTCCCGACGCCGGGCTCGGTGCTGGCCCGGCGCACGCCTCTGCGCCGCTGGCTGTGGCGCTCGGCGCTCAACGCCCGGCACTTGATGCAGGACCAGGATCTGACGCAGACCCAGACCGTAGACTGGCTGTTGGGCGCGTGTCTGCTGGTTCCCCGGCGTTTTCTGCAGACGGTGGGCCTGTTGGATGAGGGCTACTTTCTCTATGTCGAGGACATCGACTGGGCTTACCGGGCGCGGCAGGCCGGCTGGCAGGTGTTGTATTACCCGGAAGCGCGGATTGTGCATCATCACCTTGCGCTCAGTGACCGGCGCCTGTTTAGCCGCGTTTCCTGGTGGCACACGCAAAGCATGTGGCGCTACTACCGCAAGCATTTGGCGCCGGCTTGGCTGCGTCTGCGCGTGGAACCGGAGCGGCTGCCTTAGCCGAAACGCCAGGGTGGACAACCTCACTTCACGCGGTCTGGGCCTCGGCCCGTTGGCGCGCGGGCCTCGCAGCGGAGGCGCGGCCGGCTGGGGCGTCTCGTGGCTCATCCGGTCCGCCCCCCCCCAATGACCTCGACACTGCCCATTTCAGATACCGGTTCTCACGCGGCTGCCGCTCCCCGCCCATGGACCAAGCCGCTGACCGCCGCGCTGATGCGGCTGGCGCGGCCCAAACTGTGGCTGGCGCTGGCGCTGTCCCAGTTGCTGGCGGTCTGGTGGTGGGGGTGGGCTGGACGCCTGCGGGCGACGGGTTGGATCCCCGTCTGGTATGACCAAGGCGCGACGTTTACCCAGGTCGCGGCCCACTTGGGCAATCCTTATCAGCTGCCCGGGTATATCAATCCGCCGTGGGCCGTGGTCTACCTTCTGCCGTTTAATTTTCTGCCGCTGCCGCTGGCCGTGCTGGCGCAGCTCTGCCTGTACTTCGCCATCCTGACCGTCATCATCTTCCGCCGTCGGCCGCAGCTGCGGGTGGTGCTGCTGGCGCTCACCACCTTCACGAGCTTTGATGCGGCCCTGCAGTTGAATGTCGATTGGATCGTCTGCCTGGGTTTGCTGGTGCCGGCGGCGTGGAGCGGGCCGTTCTTGCTGGTTAAGCCGCAGGTGGCGCTGGGCTACTGGTTCGGCCTCTCCGGCCGGACGTTGGCGCGGGCGGTCATTGTCGCCCTGGCGGTGGGCCTCCTGGCGCTGGCGCTGTGGCCCGCCTGGCCGCTCAGTCTGCTGGACGCCGTGGCGCGGAATGGGCTGGTGAATCAAGTGGGCAACCTGGCGCCGCTGCGCTGGCTGCCGGCGCCGGTGGCGCTGGGCCTGGGCCTCAGCCTGGCGTGGCAGGCGCGGCGCTGGCGGGATCCCGGCCTGGGGGTGCTGGCTGGGATTTTCTTCGTCCCCTATCTGCAGCCGTACAGCTTGCTGCTGCATCTGGCGCTGCTGGCCACGCGCTGGCCGCGGGTGGTGTTGGTGTTTAGCCTGACGATGTGGCTGGTGTACGGCGGGGTCCTGGCCTGGGGGCTGTTCCAATTGGGGTGGCGCGGTGGCTGACGCCCGGCGGCGCGCTGCCACGGTGGGGGCGGGCGTGATCCTGGCGCTGGCGGCCGGGCTGTTTGTGTTCGCGGCGGCCCGCCTGCCCTGGCTGGAGACGCGGGTCTTTGGGTACGACTGGCACAACTACTGGCAGATGTTCCAAGGCGGTCGGCCCAGCTACGCCGGCGTGGATGTCTTCAACCCGCCCTGGACGATCATCATGCTGTGGCCGCTGGGCGCGCTGCCATTCCGCGAGAGCTGGGCCGTCTTCACCCTGCTCACGTTGGCGGTGCTGGTCGGGAGCCTGCCGCGCCGGCCCACCGGCCATCTGGATCTGGCGGCCGCGCTGATGCTCTTTAGCTCGTATTGGGTGCTGCGGGCGATTGTGGATGGCAACCTCCCGGCCGTGGTCATCGCGGGGGCGGGGCTGGCCGGGTACGGATGGCGAAC
>JAGOBN010000529.1 GCA_017999235.1 Anaerolineales bacterium
CGCCGGCCGCGGCCGCCAGCGCCCGGATCAAGGCCAGGGCGTAGCGTTCGGTGCCGGTGCGGCGCGCCAGCGTGGTGCGGCTGGCATCAATGCCGATGTGCATGGGAGCCCAGCCCCGGCGCGCGTATCACTGGCCTGGGCCGCCGCCTAAGCCGCGCTCAACTGCTGCACAAACTGCTGGCGCAGCACATCGATCGGCCGGCGTTCGCCGGTCTCCGCGTCCTCGTAGTACCAGTGCTCCCACCCGTTGCAGGAGGGCGTGTCCTGGATGGCGCGGCCGATGGCGTGGATCGAGCCGGCGGCGCCGTTGTGCCGGATCTGGCCGTCCGCCTGCACCAGCGCGGTGGCCTGGCCCTTGCGGCCGAAGAAGAGCGTCTGGCCGGGCAGCAGCAAACCGTGTTCCACCAGCGTCCCAAATGGCACGCGCCGCGCCGCGCGTCTCTCCGGCACCGCATACAGGGCATCGTCGGTGAAAAAATCCTGCGGGACGGCCGCAATCCGTTGGCGGGCCAGCTCCACATACTTGGGCTCGCGTTCCAGGCCGATCCAGCGCCGGCCCATCTTGCGCGCCACGGCGCCGGTCGTGCCGGTGCCAAAGAACGGGTCCAGCACCACATCCCCGGGCTGCGTGCTGGCCAGCAGCACCCGGTACAGCAACGCCTCGGGTTTCTGGGTGGCGTGCGCTTTCTCGCCGTTCCGCTCGCGCAGCCGCTCCTTGCCGATGCACAAACCCAGATACCAGTCCGAGCGCATCTGCAGATCATCGTTCATGGCCTTCATGGCCCGGTAGTTGAAGGTGTATTTGGCGCCGCGCTTCTTCTGCGCCCAGATCAGAGTCTCATGCGCGTTGGTAAAGCGCACGCCGCGAAACTGCGGCATCGGGTTGGATTTGACCCAGACCACGTCGTTGAGGATCCAATAGTCCAGATCTTGCAGCGCCGTCCCGACGCGGAAGATGTTGTGGTAGGAGCCGATGACCCACAACGTGCCGGTGTCTTTGAGCACCCGCCGGCAGCCGGCCAGCCAGGCGCGCGTGAAGGCGTCGTACGCGGCCAGGCTCTCAAAGCGGTCCCACTCGTCATCGACGGCGTCCACCTTGGTCATATTGGGGCGCCACAGATCGGACTGCAGCTGCAGGTTGTAGGGCGGGTCGGCGAAGACCACGTCCACGGACTTCTCGGGCAGGGCCAGCAGCGACTGGACGCAATCGCCGGCTAACACCTGATCCACGGGCAGGTCGGCGGCGCGGGCCGCGCCCTCCCGGTCAGTCATCGACGATTTGTTCGTGGCCTTCGGGACAATCGGCGTAAGCACAGTCATAGAATCCATCTTCTTCAAAAACCAGCCGGCGCGGCCCCCAGCACGCCTCACAATAGGGCCGCCCGCAAGACCAGCAGATAAAGGCCAGAAAATCCGCGTCCGCGCCGCGCGCCGCGGCCCACGCGCCCTGCTCTAAACTGTCAAACCAGCGGGCCAGCTCCGCATACGGTCCATAGCGGATGACGGACCCCAGAAACCCAAGGCGTTCCAGCCGGTCGCCGGTGGCCCAGACCTCGGGGCCGGCCGTCTCAGCCGCCGCCAGCCGAATCTCGGCGGCCGGCCGGCCGCAGCGCGCACAGGTCAGGGTCAGCTGGCGCGGCGCGGGCATTAGGGCTGCGCGGTGGCGATCGCGGTGCAGATCAAGGTGACGAGGGCGCCGGCCAAGTTCAGCCACAGCAGGCGGACCTCGCGGCGGCGCAGGGCCGTCAATTCGGGCGCCGGCCGGCCGCGTTCCACCAGCAGGTTCAGGCGCGCGATCTCCGGCTGCACCCAGGCCTGGGTCGCGGCGCCGGCCGCCACCATGCCCAGGACGGCCGCATGCTTAACCAGCATCGCCACCGCCCAGGCAGTCTCAATCCGCAAAAAGCCGCCGTAGTGGGGGCTGGCCGCCATCTGCATCATCCCAGTCCCGACCAGCACGGCCAAACTGGTCCAGGCCAACGGATTGAAGCGCCGCTGCAAATCCGCGAGAAACCGGCCGGCCTCCGGGCCAGGCCCCAGCCGGGCGCGGGCCGCCGGCCAGACCACCAACGCCAACAGCGCCAGGCCGCCAACCCACACCACGGTAGCGACCAAGTGAAAGGCATAGGCGATGGCCAGCGCCCAGGTTGGCATGGCGGCGATTGTAGAGTCAACGGCTCAAAATGACAATTGCGGCGCGTTTGACGCGCCTGGTGAACTACGTTGTGGCGCCTGGGGCGGAACTGTATAATGTTTCGGAGAGACCCAGCCGCATGTCCGCCAACTCCCGCGCGCCACAATCCCCCCTGCAGGCCGGCATCGCCGCCGTTCAACGCGGCGAGCGGGAACGCGGCCGCGCCCTGCTGCTCCAAGCGCTGGAACAGGATGAACACGATGAGCAAGCCTGGTGGTGGTTAAGCCAGGCCCTGGAGACGCCGGCCGATATCCAGGTCGCCCTGGAGAATGTGCTGACCCTCAACCCGGCCCATGCGGCGGCCCGCGCGCGGCTGGAAGAATTGCGCGCGGCCCCGGCCGATCCGTGGCAGAGTATGCTGGCGGCCACGGGCCTCGAACCCGAAGACGGCATGGACGACCCGTTACAGTGCGTGGCCTGCGGCCGGCCGACCCAGGCGGAAGCCCGGAAATGTCCGCACTGTGGGCAGGCTTTATATGCGCGAGTCCGGGTCTCAACGGATTCCCAGTTTCTGCGGCTGGGGCTGCTCACCTTGGCCATTCTGGCCGGCCTGGCGCTGCTCCAGTTCAGCCTGCCCTTGATCGAGCTGAACGCGTTAAGCGCGGGCGGCCAGGGCAGCCTGGACATCCTGATGATGGTGCCGGGCGCCGACCTGGTGTTCGGACGCACGCTGCGGCTGCCGCCGGCCACCGCCGAACGCCTGGCCGTGCTCTTGGGCGTCCGGCTGATCACGCTGGCGGCGCTCTGGGTGGGTTTGACCCAGCGCTGGGCCATCGCCTTTTATGCCACGCTGACGGCCCTGGCCGCCGATATCCTGCTGAATCTGTTTCTGCTCGTCAGCGGGTGGCTGGCGCCCCTGCCCGGCCTGGTTAATCTGGGGCTGGCGCTGATCAGCCTGTATTTGGTGGGCGCGGCGTATCAGGAATTCGCCGTCGTTTGGGAACGCCAGCTCACGCAGCCGGATCCCCAGGCGCGCTCGGCCGGCGCCTTTCACCAGCTGGGGCATCAATACAGCCGGGCCGGCCTGTGGGCGCTGGCCGTGGCGCAGTGGCGCCGAGCCGTGGGCCTGGCGCCCAAGGAGGCCGTCTATTACAAACATCTTGGCATCGGGTATGCGCGCATCCAGCGCTACGCGCGCAGTCTGAAGACGCTGGAAGAAGCGGCGCGCCGCGCGCCGCACGACCAAGACCTGCCCGAGATCATCGCGCTGGTGCGCGAGCAAGCCGCCCAGGCGCGGCCACCCAAGGCTTGAAGCCCGGGCCGGCTCTGTCTGCCGCTCAAGGAGAACCTGTATGGAAGCAATTTTGCCGCTGTTGTGTGTCGCCGCTGTCGGCCTGGTGGTGGTGGCCGGCGTGCTGGTCACGTCCGTGCGGATCGTGCCGGAATACCAGCGCCTGGTGGTCCTGCGCCTGGGCCGCGTCATGGGCCAGAAGGGGCCGGGCGTCGTCCTGCTGCTGCCCATCATCGACCAAGCCCGCACGGTGGATCTGCGCGAGCAGGTGCGCGAGGTGCCGCATCAGACCTCCATCACCAAAGACAACGCCCCGATTTCGATTGATTTCCTGTGGTACTACAAGGT
>JAGOBN010000530.1 GCA_017999235.1 Anaerolineales bacterium
GCCCAGGAGCGCATGGTGCTGGCGGCGCCGGCCGCGGCCGTGCCGAACCTGCAGGCGCTGTGCGCGACCTACGGCGTGGAACTGACCGATCTGGGCGCTTTCACGGGCGCCGGTCGGCTGGTGGTGCGCTGCGCCGGCCGGGTGGTGCTGGACCTGGCGAATACGTTCTTGCACGCCGGGATGCCTCAACGGCGGCTCACCGCCCGGATCGGCAGCCGCCAACCGCCGGCCGACAACCCGGCTGCCGCGCCGGCGCTTGTGCATCGCGGTCGTCCGGCCTCCTCCGCTTACGGCGCCACGCTCCTGCAGCTGCTCGCCCACCCCACCATCGCGTCCAAAGCCGCCGTGATCCGCGTCTACGATCACGAAGTGCAGGGCGGCACGGTGGTCAAACCGCTGACGGGCCTCCACCAGGACGGCCCCTCCGATGCCTGCGTGCTGAAACCCCTGGGGACGCGCGGGACGCGCGGGCTGGTGCTCGCCAACGGCCTCAACCCGCAATTCGGCAAGCACGATGCCTACCGTATGGCGCTCAGCGTGGTGGACGAAGCCATCCGCAACGCCGTGGCCGTTGGCGCGGACCCGGACCGGATCGCGCTGCTGGACAACTTCTGCTGGGGCGACCCGACCCGGCCGGAGACCCTGGGCGGGCTGGTGGAAGCCGCGCGCGGCTGTCAGACCGCCGCTTTGTTCTACAACGCGCCCTTTGTCTCCGGCAAGGATTCGCTCAACAACGAATACCTGGGCGCGGACGGCCTGCGCCACGCCATTCCGCCCACCTTATTGATCTCGGCGCTGGGGTTTATTGAAGACGTCAACCAGGCGGTGACCTCGGACCTCAAAGAGCCGGGCAATGTGCTGTACGGGCTGGGCGAAACTCAAGCCCACTTTGGCGGCAGCCATCTAGCTTTACTTCAGGGCGCCGTGGAAAACGGCCCGGCCAGGGTGCCGGATTTGCCGGCCGTCGCCCCCGCGCTGTACCGCGCCCTGCATGGCGCCATGGCCGCCGGCCTGGTGCGCGCCTGTCATGACCTGAGCGAGGGCGGCTTGGCCGTGGCCGCGGCCGAGATGTGTGTGGGCGGCCGGCTGGGGCTGGCGCTCACGCTGGACACCGACGACCCGGTCACGGCTTTATTCAGCGAATCTAACGGCCGGCTCCTAGTGGAAGTTCAACCCGCCCACTGCGCGGCCTTTGAAGCGCGCCTGGCCGGCTTGCCCGTTCAACGCCTGGGCCTCGTCACCGGTGCGCCGCGGCTGTCAATTTCCACCCGCCGCGAGCGTCTGATGGCGCTGGACCTCGCCCAACTTGTGCGCGCGTGGAATCCGTCGGCCTAATCATCTATCATCAATCATCAATCATCAATCACCAATCACCAATCACCAATCATCAATCACCAATCACCAATCATCAATCATCAATCATCAATCACCAATCATCAATCACCCATTCTTTTATGCCCCCCCGCGCCCTGATCCTGCATGCCCCTGGCACCAACCGCGACCATGACGCCGCGCACGCGTTGGAACGCGCCGGCGCCCAGGCCGAGATCGTGCCCTTGACCACCCTGCGCGAGGACCGCCGGGCGTGGAGCCAGTATCAAATGCTGATCCTGCCGGGCGGCTTCTCCTACGCCGACGCGCTGGGCGCCGGCCGCCTCTTCGCGCTCGATCTGCGCGCCTTCTTCGCGGAGGAGGCCCGCGCCTTTGTGGAGTCGGGCAAACCCGTCCTCGGCATCTGCAACGGCTTCCAGGCCTTGGTGAAGGCCGGCCTCTTGCCGGGGCTGGATGCCGATCATCACCGCCCGTACGCCACCCTGACCTTCAACGCCGGCGGCCGCTTTGAGTGCCGCTGGGTGACGCTCAAAGCCCGCTCGCGCCGCTGCCTGTGGACGCGCGATTTGACCGGGCTGATCGATTGTCCGGTCGCGCACGGCGAGGGCAATTTCACCTTGGCCGACCCCGCCCTGCTGGCGGATCTCGCGGTCGCGGACCAGATCGCGTTGACGTACGCGCGGCCGGACGGCGCGCCCGCCGACGAGACGCACCCGCACAACCCCAACGGCTCCATCGCCGATATCGCCGGCGTGTGCAATCCGCGTGGCAATGTCCTCGGCTTGATGCCGCACCCCGAGGACTATATCCACGCTTACCAGCATCCGCACCGCGCCCGCCGCGCGGACACCGCTGCCCGGCTCGGGCTGCGCTTGTTCCAAAACGGCGTGCGCCACGCGGCCCAGCTCTAACCCATTCAGGAGCGCCCCTATGTTAGCGACGCATTTGCAAACCCGCACTTCCCACAGCATTGTCGTCCGCCTGTTAGCCATCGGGGCCTTCACAGCCCTGACCGCCATCAGCGCCCGCGTCACGATTGAGATCCAGCCCGTGCCGATTACGCTGCAAGTGCTGGCCGTGCTGTTGGCGGGCCTGACGCTGGGCGCGCGCGATGGCGCGGCCAGCCAGGCGCTGTATCTGGCGCTGATCACGGCCGGCCTGCCCATTGATGCCAGCGGCCTGGGGACGCTGGCCTGGGCGCGGCCCGCGGCCGGCTATCTGGTGGGCTTCCTGGCCGGCGCCTATGTGGCCGGCTGGCTGGCCGAGCGCGGCTTCGGACGCTGGGCGCCGCTGCGCTTCCTGGCGGGGCTGGCCGGCATTGCCGTCATCTACGCGGTCGGCGCGGGCTGGCTGACCTATGGTTTCCTGGCCGGCGATTGGACGCGGGGCTGGGCGCTGGGCGTGCAGCCGTTCTTGTTCGTTGATGCGCTCAAGGCGCTGCTGGCCACCCTGCTGGCGGAAAGCGCGCGCCTCACCCTGGCCCGCGCGCCGCGCTCCGGCACCCCCTAAGCCGGCATGCTGACGGAGGCCGAACTGCGCGCGGCGCTGCCCAACCCGTTAACCGCCACCGCGCTGCCCTTGCCCGGCCGGGCCGCCGGCAAAGTCCGTGAGTGGTACACCCTGGGGCATCAGCGGCGCCTGCTCGTCACCACGGATCGGCTGTCGGCCTTTGACCGCATCCTGGCCGGCGTGCCGTACAAAGGCCAGGTGCTTAATCAATTGGCGGCGTGGTGGTTCGCTCAAACCCGGACCCTGATCCCCAACCATCTGATCTCACTCCCCGACCCCAACGCCGCCGTCGTCATTGAAGCCGAGCCCTTTCCGGTAGAAGTGATCGTGCGCGGCTATATCACCGGCGTCACCGGCACCGCGCTCTGGCGGCGCTACGAGCTGGGCGAACGCGAGATCTACGGCCACCGGTTCCCGGACGGGCTGCGGAAGAATCAGGCCCTGCCCGAGCCGTTGATCACGCCCACCACCAAAGGCGGGCCGACCGGCCACGACGAGCGCTTGACGGGCGCCGAGGTGGTGACGCGCGGACTGCTGGACGCCGGCACCTGGACGGCGGTCCAGGCGGCGGCCTTGGCCGTCTTCCGGCATGGGCAGGCCGTGGCGGCGCGCGCCGGCCTGATGCTGGTAGACACCAAGTATGAGTTCGGGCGCGCCGGCGGCCAGGTCACGCTGATCGATGAAGTTCACACCCCGGACTCGTCCCGCTTCTGGAAGGCTGAGACCTATGCGGCGCGTCTGGCGGCCGGCCAGGAGCCCGAGAATTTTGACAAGGAATTTGTGCGCCTGGCCTATGCCGAGCGCGGGTACCGCGGCGAGGGCGAACCGCCGGTCATGCCGCCCGAGCTGTGGATCGCGGCCGCCCAGCGTTACATCACCATCTATGAAATGCTGACCGGCCAGACCTTTGAACCGGGTGAGTATCCAGTGG
>JAGOBN010000531.1 GCA_017999235.1 Anaerolineales bacterium
CCGCACGCTGGAAGAAGCCCGCGCCGTTCTCAAAACTTTCTAAACCCCGGAGCCGGCCATGCACCTCGAACAGCGCCAACGCGCGCAGGACTGGTTGAAGCAGCACGGCTTTGAACAAGCCCTCTTCAGCGCGCCGGCCACGGTCACCTGGCTGACCGGCCTGGCTCCGGCCGTGCAGGTGGGGCCGAGCCCGTTCGCGGGCGGCCCGCCCCTGGTCTGGTACGCCGGCGGCACGTTCACGCTGGTGGTGCCAGACAGCCTGGCCGAGGCGGCCGGCCGCGCCGGCTGCCCGGTGGTGACCTACCCCGCCTACGCCTATGAAACGCCGGTGGCCAGCGTGGCGCAGTTGGCCGCCATCGTGCGCGGCCTGACCGACAACGCGCGCGGCCGGCTGGGCGCCGAACAGCACGCCCTGCCCGCGCACCTTTGGCCGGCCGGGGCGGTCCCCCTGGATGGCCAGCTCGACGATCTGCGTCTGGTGAAAACGGCCGCTGAGCTAGCGGTGCTGCGCCGGAACTTCGCCCTGACCGATATCGGCCACGCCGCCGGCCGGCGGGCGGTGCGCGTGGGCCAGCGCGAGATCGACGTCTGGACCGCCGTGCAGAGCGCCATCGAACAAGCGGCCGGCGAACGCGTGGTGCTGGGCAACGACTGCGTGGTGGGCGGCCGGGAGAACAACAGCGGCGGCTGGCCCGGCGACCTGCCCCTGCGGGCCGGCGACGCGCTGATCCTGGACCTAGGCACGCGCGTGGGGGGGTATTGGAGCGACAGCTGCGGCACGTATTTCGCGGACGCGCCGACCGACCGCCAAGCCGCCGTCTATCGCGTGGTCAGGGAGGCCCTGGAACTGGCGGTCGCGCTTATTCGCCCCGGCGCTGTCGCGGCCGCCATCGATGCCGAGGTGCGCGCTTTTATCCGCGCCGCCGGCTATCCCGTTTACGCGCACCACACCGGGCACGGCGTCGGCGTGACCGCGCACGAGGAAGTGCGGATTACGCCCTACAACCAGCGCGCGCTGGCGGCCGGCATGGTGCTGATGCTGGAGCCGGGCGTGTATTTCCCCGGCGAGTTCGGCGTGCGGCTGGAGGACGCCGTGCTGGTGACGGCCGCCGGCGCGGAAGTTCTCACCCACCACGCCAAGACCCTGCCCTAACCCGAGCGGGGCTCCCGCCACGTCAGCCAATCACCCACCGGGGATGGCCACGGAGCTACGCACCTGCCCGCGCTGCCCTCGAACGCAGCGGCGGTGCCGGGGGCGATATAGAGTCTTTTTTCGTGTCTTTCGTGCTTTTCGTGGCTACAGCCCGTTGCCGATTGCCCCGGCTAATCCGACGCGGCCGGCCCGCCGCTGGGCTTGAGATGGGCGATGGGGCGCGCCACGCCAAACAGATACGCCAGCATGAAACCGCCGCCCAGGCCGATGGCCAGCGGCACGCCGGCCAGGCTGGCGATGATGCCGGCCACGTAGCCGCCCAGGGACGTAAACCCAAACGTCAGGACATACAGACTCAAGATCCGCCCGCGCACCGCATCCGGGGTCAGGAGTTGGACCACCGCCTGCATCAGCGCGTCGTAGTTGGCCAGCAGCAGCCCCAGAGCGGCGGAGATTGCCAGCGACAGCGGATACCACGGCGAATACGCGAACGCGATCAGCAGCCCCCCGGCCGCCACGGTCCCGCCCCACAACAGCGCCCCCTTGCGCCGGATATCGCCCAGGCCGGCCAGCAGCGCCGTTCCCAGCGTGGCGCCCAGCCCCGAGGCCGAGGTCAGATAGCCCAGCCCTTCCGCCCCGACCTGCAGCACGTCGCGGGCCAGGACCGGGATCAGGGTGAAGTGCGAGAAGGCGAACAGCTCGGTGATGACGCTCAGGCCCAGCACGCGCCGCACCGCGCCGTCTTTCCAGGCATACCGCAAACCCTCGCCCAGCGCCTGCCAGAACGGCGCCCGCGTGGAGGCGGGCGGGAAGTGGCCGCGGACCCGCAGATACGGCAGCACCCCCACACACGCCAGCAGACCCGCCAGCAGCCAGACCGCGCCCATGCCCGCCCGCGCGATGACGATGCCGGCCAGGGCCGCGCCCACCGTGCGCGCCGCGTTAAAGCCCAACAGGTTCAGGGCGGAGGCATTCATCACCCGCTCGCGGCCCACCAGGTGGAACACAATGGCGTTGCTGGCCGGCACCAGGACCGCGTCGATGCCGCCCAGCAGGAAAGCCACCAGCAGCAGGATCGGGAGGCTGGCAGCCTCCAGCGTGATCAGGATGCCGAGGCCCACCCCCAGCAAGCCGTACACCAGCAGCGCGTACCAGACCACCCGGCGCTTATCCAGATGATCCACCAGCACGCCCCCGAACAAGCCAAACAGGATCTTGCCCACTCCGTCCACGCCGGCCGCCAGGCCCACCCAATAGGCCGAGTCGGTCAGAGTCAGCACCAACCAGCCCATCGCCAGCCGGCTGATGACCAGGCTCATGACGAACAGGAACGCGCCCAGCCACAGCCAGCGGTAGCCGGCCACGCCGAAGGAGGCCAGGCTGGCGGCCGGCGACCAGCGCCGCCTCACCGCAGCCCTGCCCGCAGGATCGCCAGGAAGCGCCCGCGATCGAGGGCCACTCCGACCTCCACGTTGGCCGGCCGGCGGTGCCAGCCGATCACATCGGCCACGGTCCGGCCGCGCGTGAACGCGCCGCCCAGTTCGATATCTACATGCATGGGCTTGGTGGTCAGCAGGCCGGGGTCCGCCACGGCCGCCACGGCGCAGGCGTCATACACCTGGCCGCCGGCCCAGCCCATCTGATCCAGCCACCAACGGACGGGCGGCTCCAGGATGTCGGCCGCGCACGCCGCCCAGGGCGTGCCCAGGCCGCGCAGGTCCGCCAGGTCCGCCAGCGTCACCAGCGCCTGGGCCGTCACCTCCAGGCCCACCATGGTGATCGGCCAGCCGGCCGTGAAGACGATGTGCGCGGCCTCCGGGTCGGCCAGCACGTTGAATTCAGCGGAGGGCGTGGAGTTGCCTTCCTGATACGCGCCCGCCATCGTCATCACCCGCGGCACGCGCGCGGCCAGGCGCGGCTCCAACCGCAGCGCCAGGGCCACGTTGGTCTGCGGCGCCAGCGGCACCAGCACCGTCTCCGGGCCGGCCGGGCTCAGGTAGTAATCGATCAGGAACTCGGCGGCGCGCTGGGCTTCCACCGGCCGGGAGGCGGGCGGCAAGTCAAACACCTTATCCTGGGTCGCATCGGTCGCCAGCGGCGGCGCGATGAGCGCGCGCTCGGCGCCGGCGTACACGGGCACGTGCCCCAATCCGCCGGCCGCCAACACGCGGCGCGTATTCTCCAGCGTCACCGCCAGCGGCGCGTTGCCGTGGCACACCGTCACGGCCACCAGCTCCAGCGCCGGGTGATGGCCGGCCAACAGCAAGGCCACGGCATCGTCAAAGCCGGTATCCACATCCAGAATGATCTTCTGCTTCACGCTTTTCTCCACAGGCCTGGGCCACGGATGGCACAGGGTACACGCGTTGACGCCGCTTGCCACGCGGCCGCCAATCAGAATGCCGTTATCGGTGTCATTCGCGCCATTCGCGGCTGATCTGGCTTACTGGGGCGGCTCGGTCTGCCCCGGCTCCACCGCCACCGCCGGCCGATAATTGGGCAGGGTCAAGGTCACCAGGAAGGTCACGGCCAGCGCGCCCAGCCCAAGCTGTAAGGGCAGCCCCGGGTTAAGATCATACAGTCGGCCGG
>JAGOBN010000532.1 GCA_017999235.1 Anaerolineales bacterium
GGCGTGCATGACACCGTCAAGCACTTCCAGGCCAAGTACGGTGAGAAGGATTTGAGCGTGATCGCCATCGGCCAGGGCGGTGAAAACCAGGTCAAGTTTGCGTGCTGGGTGAATGAGAATGACCGCGCCAGCGGCCGCGGCGGCACCGGCTGCGTCGGCGGCAGCAAGCATCTCAAGGCCGTGGTCATCAAGGCGGACAAGAAAATCGTCAAGGCCGCCGACCGCGACGCCTGGAAGCCGGCCCACGACCGCGCCCTCAAGGCGATCATGGCCGAGGAGAATATCACCAGCCCGCGCAAGGGCGGCCTCTCGGTGTACGGCACCAACGTGCTGATGAACATCACCAGCAACATGGGCGGCCTGCCCGCCCGCAACAGCCAGCTGACGTCGTTTGGCGAGGATGCGGAAAAGATCAGCGGTGAGTTCGTCAAGCAGAATATCCTGGTGGATGACCCCACCTGCCACGCCTGCCCGGTGGCCTGCAAGAAGGAAGTGGAAGTCAAGGAAGGCCCATGGAAGGGCCTGCGCATGGAGAGCGTCGAGTACGAGCCGGCCTGGTCGGTGGGCGCCAATGTGGGCAACAACGACGTCAACACCGTGGCCAAGATGATCGACCTGTGCAACGACTTCGGCCTGGATGCCATCGAAATCGGCCATCCGCTCTCGGTCTGGATGGAAGCCACCGAGAAGGGCTGGACCAACGGCTCCGGCAAGATCAACTGGGGCGATATCTACGCCATGACCGACGCGGTCCGCTCGATTGCCCTGCGCCAGGGCTTCGGCGCCGTGATGGCCGAGGGCGCCAACGCCACGGCCAAGCACTTCGGCCACCCCGAGATTGCCATGACCGTCCGCGGCCAGGGCATCCCGGCCTATGACCCGCGCGGCCTGAAGGGCATGGGCATCGGCTACGCCACCAGCAACCGCGGCGCCTGCCACCTGCGCGCGTACACCCCGGCCGCCGAACTGGGCGTGATGCCCTTTGGCTCGCTCAAGGTGGATCCGCTGGCTTGGAAGGGCAAGGGCGAGCTGGTGAAGATCTTCCAGGATATCCATGCCTTCTCGGACAGCATGGACCTGTGCAAGTTCAGCGCCTTCGCCATGGGCGCGGAAGAGTACGCCCAGCAGTATTCGGCCATGGTCGGGGTGCCGTTTACCTCGGATGATGTGCTGAAGACGGGCGAGCGCGTCTACAACCTGGAGCGCTACTACAACAACCAGGCCGGCCAGGGCGCCGGCGCGGACACCTTGCCCCACCGCTTCACGCACGAGGCGTCCACGATGCCGGGCTCCAAGGGCCACGTCTGCGAGCTGGACCTGATGCTCGCGGAATACTACGCGGCCCGCGGCTGGGATAACGGCGTGGCGCCGGAAGGCAAACTGAAGGAATTGGGCATTCTCTAACCGCCGTCACACAGCGCGGTTAAACCCCGCCGGCGCGCCTCCTCAGGCGCGCCGGCGTTTGTTTAAGCGGGACTCCGCCCGGCCGGCCTACCCGCCGGCGCGCAAAGTTTTCTTGGCGAAGCGCTTCTGAAAGTCATCGGCCAGGTGGTCCTCAATTTCCAGCGCCACCCGCACCTGGCCCACGGACAGGGACCCGATGCGGAGCGGCTCCAGGCGCGTCAGTTGGACGCGCCAACCGGCGCCGGCCAGGCGCTCCTCCCCATCCGCGACGCCGCCCATTTCCTCCAGATACTCGCGCAGCAGCCACAAGGGGATGCCGCGCATCTCATGGACAATGGTCTGCATCTCAGCCGCCTCCCACGGGCGGGAAGATGTTGACGGTGTCTTCAACCAGGATGACGTAGTCCAGGCCCTCGGCCAGATAGCGCGCCTCGCGGCCGTTGATGAAGAAGTGGACGTGCGGCCACAACTCCGTCTCGGTCTTGTAGAGCTCCTTGCGGAGCCCCGGGAAGCGCGCCACCAAAAGCTCGATGAGTTCGATGACGCGCAGGCCGGCGGCCTCCGGCACTTCCACGGTCTTGCCGCCGACAATCGGGCGCAGGGTGGCGTAAAAATTGATCTTCATCTAGACAGCTGCCTTTCCGGGGGTTGGGGTTTACCGCATTTCAGCCACGACTACTTGATTGCGGCCGCCGGCTTTGGCCTGGTACAAGGCCTGGTCGGCGGCTTTCAATAGCGCCTCCACGGTGACGCCGTGCTGGGGGAAGGCGGCCACGCCCAGCGAGATCGTCGCCCGAATGGGCTGGGCGTCATAGACCAGCTCGCGGCTGGCGAAGGCGCGCCGCCAGGCTTCGGCGCGCTGCAGCGCGGCGGCCAAGGGCGCGCCCCCCAGCACCAGCACAAACTCTTCACCGCCATACCGGCAGGGGACGTCTTCCTGGCGGGTGCTGGTCTGCAGCAACTCGGCCAGGGATTGCAGAACCAGATCACCGGCCTTGTGGCCGTAGGTGTCGTTGACGGTTTTGAAATGATCCACATCCAGCACCACGACGCTGAGCGGGCCGCCGGCGCGCGCCGCGCGCGCCAGCTCACGGTCCAGCGTCTCGGCCAGGTAACGCCGGTTGAATAATCCGGTGAGCGGATCACGGGTGGCCTGCTCCCGCAGCTGGTGCTGCAGGGCCTCGATCTCGGCCAGCCGGCCCTGCAGCTGCTCATTGGCTTGGCGCAGGCCGGCCTCGGCCACCGCGCGCTCGGCCAATTCATGCTGGGCGGTGGCGTAGAGCTGGGCGTTATCCAACGCTACCGCCGCCAGTTGGGCGAATTGCGTCAGGATGGCGACCGCTTCGGCGTCAAAGGTGCGCTGGCTGGCGGCCGCCTGGGCGACGCCCAGCACGCCCAGCAGCCGGTCGCCGGCCTTAAGCGGGACGCCGGCCACGGCCCCAATGGGGTGCTGGTTGAAAGCCGCGTCGCGGCCCAGCCAGGCCGCGTAATCGTTGACCACCAGCGGCCGGCCGGTGCGCCAGACTTCGCCGGTCAGGCCCTCTTCGGCGGTGGAGGTGAGCGACGCCAGCAGGGCGCCCACCGCCACGCGCGGCTGGAGGTGTTCCTGACCGGGGACGGCCAAATCTAGAAAGGCATTGTCCGTGTCGAGGAGCTGGCCGGCCCGCCGCACAATGCTCTCCAGGATATCATCCAAATCCCGGCGCTGGTTGATATCCAGCATGGTGTCCGCCAGGGCCGCCAGATCTTCGGCGCGCCGGCGCGCGGCGGTCTCGGCCTGCTTGCGGGTGGTGATGTCCTGCTTGATCGCCACATAGTGCGTGATCTGGCCGGTGTCGTCGCGCACCGGCGCCACCGTCTGTTCCTCCACGTACAGGCTGCCATCCTTGCGCCGGTTGATGGTCTCGCCCTGCCAGATCCGGCCGGCGATGACGGTGTCCCAGATGGAGCGGTAGAACTCCGGCGGATGCCGGCCGGATTTAAGCAGGCGCGGGTTCTGGCCGCGGGCTTCGGCGGCGCTGTAGCCGGTCATGCGCGTAAACGCCGGGTTGGTCCACTGGATCTCGCCGCTGCGCGAGGTGATGACGATGCCGTTGGCGGCGGATTCCAGCGCCACGCCCTGCAGCCGCAGCTGGGCTTCGGCTTCCTTGAGGTGGCGCAGGTCCCGCAGGATGGCGGTGACCGCTAAGCCGGCCGGGGTGTGCGTCGGGCTGAGCATGACCTCCACCGGGCACCATTGGCCGTCGCGCTGGCGGATCATCACCGGCCGGCGCTCGGCCATCTGGCGCTTGACCGGGTGGCGCAGATAGTCGG
>JAGOBN010000533.1 GCA_017999235.1 Anaerolineales bacterium
CGCCCGCCCTGGCCCAGGCGGATGTGGGCATCGCCATCGGCACCGGCACCGATGTGGCGATGGCGGCCGCCGGCGTCACCCTGGTGGGCGGCGATCTGCACGGCGTGGGCCGCGCCATCGCGCTCTCACGCGGGACTCTGCGCGCCATCCTGCAGAACTTGTTCTGGGCCTTCTTTTACAACGTCGTTCTCATCCCGGTGGCGGCCGCCGGCCTGTTGGTCCCCGTGATCGCCGCCGGCGCCATGGCCTTCAGTTCCATCTTTGTCGTCACCAACAGCCTGCGCCTGCGCGGCTTCAAGGTGCAGGCCGTGGAGCCGCCGCAATCGCGCGCCCGGCAGGTGCTGGAGATGGCGCCTCATTTGGTGGCGCCGATGGCGGCGCTGGCGGTGCTGATCGCGCTCTCCATGGGCTGGATCACGCTGCCCGGCTCGGCGGCCGCGGGCGAGCACGGCGCCGCTGCCCTGTACACGGCCCGGCTGGTGGATGTGCCGGCCGAGCTCCCGGTCGGCCAGCCGGTGACCTTTACCCTGGCCATTGCCGACCCGGCCGGCGACACCAACAAACAGCTGCTGCTGATGGACGACAAGCCCATCCACCTGGCGATTGTCAGCCGCGACTTGAGCTTCTTCAAGCACGAGTATCCGGAGCGCCGCGCCGACGGCACTTTCCCGGTGGAGTTGACTTTCCCGGCCGCCGGCGACTATATGCTCTTTGGCGATTACATGCCCCTGGACGGCGTGATGGGCAGCCTGGCGGTCCCCTTGCGGGCCGGCCCGGCCGGCGCCGCCAGCGCCGCCGCCCGCCTGACCCCGGATACCGTTTTCCGCCAGGCGGCCGGCGATTTGACGGTCACGCTGCTGACGCCGGGGCCGTTCCCGGCCGGGCAGTATCAGACTCTGCGCTTCGAGGTGGCGGACACGGCCAGCGGCGCGTTGGCGCTGGACCTGGAACCGTACCTGGGCGGTCTCGGGCATCTGGCCATCGTGGACGAAGCCGGCAGCCGCTTCTTGCGCGTGCATGGCTCCAAGAAGAGCACGGACTTCAACACCCTCTTCCCCGCGCCCGGCTTCTACAAGCTGTGGGCCGAATTTCAGCGCGGCGGCCAGGTGCGCCTGGTGAGTTTTGTGGTGGAAGTGCGCTGAGCGGGTCTCCCTAGTAAAATAGGGCCGATGCCCAACGCCGTCTGTCCAATTTGTGACCGCCCGATTGACCCGGCTATTCGCCAATTGCGGCGCACGCCGGAAGTCCATCTGCTCCATCAACTGCAGGCCCATTATCCCGGCTGGCAGCCGGAGCAGGGCGCCTGTCCGCAATGCCTGTTCCAGGCCGCGCTGTGGGCGCAGGCCGCGCACAGCGCGCATTCCCTGCAGCACGAACTCCAGCTGCCCTTCCCGGCCTATCTGCCGGATCAAGCCTACCTCCTGCCGACGCCGATGCGCGTCTCCACCAACCCCAAATACACGGGCCAGGGCGTCACCATTGCGTTTCTGGATTCCGGCTTTTACCCGCACCCGGACCTGACCCGGCCCACCAACCGCATCCTGGCCTATGTGGATGCCACCATCCCTGAGCCGGCCGAACGGCCGTCCTTCGGCAAGATCGGGGTGATGAACTGGCATGGCCTGATGACGACGTGCGTGGGCGTGGGCAACGGGTTCATGTCGCAGGGCCGTTACCGCGGCCTGGCGCCGCGCGCCAGCGTGGTGCTGGTGAAGACCGGCAACCGCCGCAACCGTCACATCACCGAGCGCGATATCGGCCGCGCGCTCAAGTGGGTGATCCACCATCATCACCGCTACAACATCCGCGTGGTCAACATCTCGCTGGGCGGCGATCATGCCTCCACCGGCAAGCTGACCGACCTGGATGAAAAAGTGGAGGAGGCGGCCGCCGCCGGCCTGGTGGTGGTGTGCGCGGCCGGCAACTCCGGCAGCCTCGGGGACCGCAAAATTCTGCCGCCGGCCAGCGCCCCCTCGGCCATCACCGTCGGCGGCCTGGATGACCAGAATTCACTCGATCCGCCCCGCCGGCGGATGTACTGGTCGAGCTACGGCCTGGGCGCGCACGGCGTCCGCAAACCGGAGGTCATCGCGCCGGCGCTGTGGCTGGCCGCGCCGATGCTGCCCAAGACCACCACCCACAACGAGGCGCTGTTTCTGTGGAAGCTGGAGGCCGCTGCCGAGGCCGAGCTGCGGGCGCAGCTGGAGACCCCGTATGCCCAGAAGCGCTTCAGCAAGCGCACCCTCGGCCTGTCCCTGCCGGAGATCCGCGCCGTCATCCGCGCGCGCATGGTGGAGCAGAAGTACATCCACCCGCACTATCAGCACGTGGACGGCACCTCGATGGCGGCCCCCATCGTCGCCGCCATCGTCGCCCAGATGCTGGAGGCCAACCCGGCGCTGACCCCCACGCAGGTGAAGGCGCTGCTCACGGCCACGGCCTCCCCGCTGCCGGACGTGCCGGCCGAGCGCCAGGGCCATGGGGTGGTGAACGGCGCGCCGGCCGTGGCCGCCGCCCTGCGCCTGGCCGCCGAGCAGGACCCTGCGCCCGTCTCGCCGCAGCGCACCCTGACCTTTCATTACTTTGACCGCGAGGCGCGCCAGGTGGCGCTGGTGGGTTCGTTCAACCACTGGCTGCCATACGGCTACGAACTGCTGCCTTCCGAGCGCGGCGCCTGGCGGCTGACGGTGCCGCAATTTGAGCGCGGCCTGCACGCCTACAAGTTCCTGATCGACCGCGTCCGCTGGGTCGCCGACCCGGAGAACCCGCACCGGATCGAAGACGGCGCGGACGGCTTTTATTCGCTGATCGAAATCTGACGCCGCCGAACGGCGCCGCCGTTCGCCGTTGGCCGGAGGCTCCATGAACCGAGAATTCCACCGCTGGTACAGCCCGGCTCTGAACCGGGATATGGAAATGCTGATCTTCGGCCACGCCGGCGCGCGGGTGCTGGTCTTCCCCACCTCGCTGGGCAAGTTCTACGAGTGGGAAGACCGCGGCATGATCGCGGCCCTGGGCGAGCAGATTGAGCGCGGCTGGCTGCAGCTCTATTGCGTGGACAGCGTGGATGCCGAGAGCTGGTACGCCTGGCACGCGCATCCCGGCGCCCGCGCCTGGCGGCAGACCCAGTATGACCGCTACCTGTGTGATGAAGTTCTGCCGCTCTCGCGCCAGAAGAATGACAACCCGTTCTGCATCACCACCGGCGCCAGCTTCGGGGCGTATCACGCCATGAACTTCGCCCTGCGCCACCCGGAGCTGACCGGGCGGGTGCTGGCCATGAGCGGCATGTTCAACGTCGAACGCTGGCTGGGCGATTACCGGGACGACCACGTGTACTACAACTGTCCGTGCCTGTATCTGCCCAACGAGATGGATGAGGGCCGGCTGCGCGCGCTGCGCAACCTGGATATCATCCTGGCCGTCGGCCGGGACGATCCCAATATCGCCAACAACCGCTGGTTCAGCGGCATGCTGTGGGGCAAAGGCATCGGCAACGCCCTGCGCGAGTGGGACGGCTGGTCCCATGATTGGCCCTGGTGGCGGCAAATGGTGGGCCAGTACATCGGCGGCCACGCTTAGCCCGCGCGGCCGGCGTTTCATGGCATAATGGCCGCGACCAAAGACCCGCTCACAACCCTATAGCCGGAGGAACGGTATGCTTAAGATCGGCGTGATCGTCGGCCGGGAATGGTCCTGGCCGCCGGCCT
>JAGOBN010000030.1 GCA_017999235.1 Anaerolineales bacterium
ACAAATCAACTCGGAGTTGACCTGGTTCGGCTACCCGCGCCGCATCTTGGAAGACCCCGAACTCCAGGCCCTCAACGCCCAGGGGACCAAGGCGGTTCTCACCCAGGTCCCGCGCCCGATCCCGGCACTGAGCTACGCGGCCGACAAGTTCTTCGATGAGACGGCGCTGTGGTATGACGCGATCTGTCCGATCCTGGCCAAACATGCCTATCCTCAAGGGCGGCTGGTCGCGGCCCAGGTCGATAACGAAATGGCGTTTTTCTTCCATGTGAACGCCTATGCCTGTGACTTCAGCCCCGCCTCGATTCAAGGGTATCGCGCCCACCTGCACGCCAAGTATGGGACCATCGCGGCGCTCAACGCGGCTTACGGCCAGCACCACACTGACTTCAGCCAGGCTGAGCCGCCCCGTCGTTTTGAGGGGACTCGGAAAGAGCAGATCCCGTTCTATACCGATTGGATCGAATACCGCGAACGCTACCTGATCAACAGCATGGATCGGCTGGCAAATATGCTGCGGGAGCGCGGCTTGAGCGGCATCGCGCTCTTCCATAATTACCCGCACCCGCTTGGTCCGGGCGGCGCGGTCAGCGGCTTCACGACGCCTTTCAATATCATGGACCTGGAGGAGAAGCTGGACTTCGTTGGCTTCGACATCTACTCCCGCAAGGAACTCTATGATCATGTGAAAACGGTCGTCTCCTACGTGGTCGGCACCAGCCGCTATCCATATATCCCCGAGTTCATCGCCGGCGTCTGGCCATGGTATCTGCACCCCGGCGAACTGTACGACGAGGAATTCGTGACCAAGGCGGCGCTGATGCACGGCGCCAAGGGCTTCAGCCGCTATATGCTCGTCGAGCGCGACCGCTGGCTGGATTCACCGATCCGCCGTGACGGCCGAGTGCGCGAAGACCACTTCGCTATGTTCAAGCGCGTCAATGACGTCTTGACCGGCCACCACTTCGTGGACCTGCGCCGGCAAGCGGAGGTCCTGCTGCTGGCCAACCGCGATTACGATCGGCTCGAGGCGGCCAGCGTGCTGGTCTCCTTCCCCGGCGACTTCCTGGAAACGCCCAGTGGCTTCTCCGAGTATCCGACGTTCATGACGGTCTCCGAAAAGACCCTCGGCTTCCAGGAGCCGATCCAGGTGGCCAAGGCCGATTGGTTTACGCGCTGCTATGGCGCGCTAACGCAGACCGGCTACCCCTTCCTGCTGTCCGACACGGCGCTGGCGCTCAGCCGCTGGCAGCGTTTCAAAGCCGTCGTGCTCAGCTCGTACGAGTACCTGACGGCGGCCGTGCAGCGCAATCTGGTGGCCTTCGCCCAGGCCGGCGGGACCGTGGTCTTTGGCCCGCGTGTGCCCCAGTGGGATGAGCAGATGCGCCCAGATGAGACGTTGGCCGCTGCCCTGCGCGGCGCGGCCGCCCAGCCGCTCCGGGCCGGCGGCGCGACCATCGGCCAGGTCTACTCGGTCGGCCAGGGCCGCATCGTGCATGTCAGTGACTGGGCTGACCCGGCCCAGGCGCTCGGGGCGGCCCTCGGCGGCCAGAACCTGCTGCGCTTTACGCGCAACGACCCCCGGCTCGACGTGACCGTGCACCGCCCGGCCGATGGGTCGCCGCGCCTGGTCATGTTCGTGGCCAACCCCTCCGCGGCGGCCATTCAGGCGGAGGTCAGTCTAAGCACAGACCTGAAGTCAGTCCGGGAAATCTGGGACGACCAGCCGGTCGCGACGAATGGCCGCACGCTAAAAGTGGCGCTGCCGGCTTACACCATCAAGCTTTACGAGTGCGCGCTGTAGGAGGCAAGCGACATGTTACATGCCTATCCCTGGATGGCCGATATCGACGTCAATCACTGGCGCAATCTGCAGGCTCTGGTCCTTGACTCGGCCAAAGAGAAACGCCGCATCATCCTGATCCACGAAAACGGCGAACTGCTCAAGTTTGTGCATTCCCAGAAAGCGGAGATTGTCCGCACCGTTAGCCGCGTGGACGACCCGCACGCGGTGGCCGAACAGGTTTACCGCGACAATCCCGGCCAAGCCGATTTCGTGGCCGTGTTCGAGCGGCGCGCCGTCGATCGTTACTTCGGGCAATTTCAAGCTGCCTGGCAGGCGGACGAAGACCTGGACGCGTTCGTGCACCGGCAATATGCGCTGATGGACGAATACCCAGACGGGCTCGTCACTTACCCTGGGCCGGCCCGCACGCAGTTGGGCCTGCAGTGGCGCGTCGGCGCCAGCTATGAACAGGTGCTGGCGGCCGTCCAGCAGTTCGTCCCCGCGAATAGCACCGTGCTCTTTGGGGTTTTCGAGGGCGATGCGCTGTGGGCCACGCTGGTGCTGGGCTTTGACGCCGACCGGAAGGTCAAGACCATCACCACCCTGGACCCGATGGAGCACCCCGCCGCCGGCCCGTGGAAGGCGCAGGCCAAGGCCTTGGTCGATTGGACCAACCGCAAACACGGCCCGTGTTCGATCGGCCTGTTCACCGACCTGGCCGGCGCCAAGGAACTCCTGGCGCGCGCCGACAAACTCGCCAGCCTCCGCCAGTTGGCGGGCGCTGGCCGGCTCGTGGCGGACCCACTGCCGGCCAACTTAGCGACGTTGGCGGCGTAAGCTGGACGCACCGTGATGAAGCTCGGCTATCAGACCAACACCTGGGGCGGCGTCATCGGCCAACCCCTAGGCGTGACCTCGATCAAGGATCTGTTCTATCAGGCCCCCGGCTCCACTGAGGAGGCCGTGCGTGAGATTGCGGCGGCCGGCTACGACGGGTTCGAGGTGTTCGACGGGAATCTGATGGCCTATGCGGCCCGGCCGGCGGCCTTCCGGTCACTGGTCCAGGAAACGGGGCTGGAGTTCGCGGGCCTGTACGTCGGGGCCAACTTCATCTACGCGGAAATCCTGCCGGAAGAACTTGAGCGGATTGGCCGGGCCGCCGCCTTGGCGGCGGAGCTCGGCGGACAAAATCTGATCGTCGGCGGCGGCGCTGTGCGCGCCGCCGGCTGGCGGGAGGGGGACTATGCCCGCTTGGCGGACGGCTTGACCCAGGTGGACGACCTCGCCCGGCGCCATGGCCTGACGGCTAGTTATCATCCGCATCATGGCACTTTGGTTGAGACGCCGGCCCAAATTGCGCAGTTGTTCGCGCTGACCGGCATCGGCTTTTGCCCGGACACCGGCCACTTGCTGGAGGCCGGCGGTGATCCCGCCGCCTTGATCCGCCTCTATGGCAGCCGCGTCCGCTACGTCCATCTCAAAGACTATGGTCACGACGACTTTCAACCGCTTGGGCGCGGCCAGGTGGATGTCCCCGGTATCCTGGCGGCGCTCGGGGAGATTGGGTATGCGGGTTGGGTCACGGCTGAGCTGGATGCTTACGCTGGCCTGCCCAAGGAGGCGGCCGAAATCGCACTGCGTTACCTAAACCAGATTCGCTGTTAGTCATCCTGGGCGGCCGGCCCGGCTTGGTCGGCCGCCGACCGAATCGCTTTCAATCACAGGAGCAGAAGAACCATGAAACACAGTCCTCTGGCCCGGATTAGTTTTGGCTTGACCGCGTTGGCCCTCGCGCTGTCCGCGTGCGCCCCCGCCGCTACCCCCGCGGCGCCGGCGACCAGCGCGCCGGCGGCCACGGGCCTCGACCCCGCCGCGGCCCTCAAAGAATTGGAGACCAAGGTCTACAGCACGGGTCCGAATGGCGAGAAGCCGGCGAGTGCCGCGGACGTCGTCTTGACCGACGAAGAAGTGGCCAAGGTCCGGGGCCTGAAAGCCACCGCCGCCATCGTCCTGCACTACGGCGGCAACGACTGGTCCACCGCGCAGGTGGCCGGCCTGAAGGATGAGTTCGCCAAGCTGGGGATTGAAGTCATCGCGGTGACCGACGCCAACTTCCAGCCGCAGAAACAGGTTTCCGACCTAGAGACGGTGATGGCCAAGAATCCCAATATCATCGTCTCCATCCCGACCGATCCGGTGGCGACGGCCGATGCCTACAAGAAGGCTGCGGCGCAGGGCATCAAGTTGGTCTTCATGGACAACGTCCCCTCCGGTTTTGTCGCGGGGAAGGACTATGTCAGCTCGGTCTCAGCCGACAACTACGGCAATGGCGTGGCCTCGGCCCTGATTGCGGCCCAAAAGATGGGCGGCCAGGGCAAGATCGGCCTGATCTACCACGGCGCGGACTTCTTCGTGACCAAGCAGCGCTATGATGGCTTCAAGAAGACCCTGGCCGACAACTTCCCGGGCATCCAGATCGTGGCTGAGCAAGGCATCGGCGGCCCGGACTTCGCCGGCGATGCTGAAAAAGCGGCAAGCGCCATGTTGACCAAGTATTCTGACCTGAACGCCATCTGGGCAGTGTGGGATGTGCCGGCCGCGGGTGTGCTGGCGGCCATCCGCAGCTCGGGCCGTTCGGATGTGCAGGTCTTCACCCAGGACCTGGGCAAGGATGTGGCGGTGGAACTGGCCAAGAAGGGCAGCATCATCGGCCTGGGCGCCCAGCGCCCGTTCGACCAGGGCCAGATCGAAGCCAGGTTGGCGGCCTATGCCCTGCTGGGCAAGACGGCGCCGGCCTATGTGGCGCTTTACGCTCTGCCCGTCACCCATGACAATGTCCTCGACGCTTGGCGGGCGGTATACCACTCGGACCCGCCGGCCGATCTGGCCTCGGCGTTCGTGAAATAACCCGGCGCGCTCTATAATTCCAAGGAGCGGCCCCGCACAGTGGGGCCGCTCCCCAACCACCGCCGACCGGCTGAGTTCGAGGCTAGGAGCACGCCGTATGACTGCCCTCGCTGTCCACATGGAGGGGATTCGCAAGGCCTTCAATGGTATCCCGGTGCTGCGCGGCGTTGACTTCGAAATGCAGCCCGGCGAGGTGCATGCGCTGGTCGGCGGCAACGGCGCCGGGAAATCGACCCTGATGAAGATCCTGCAAGGGGTCTATACCCCGGATGCAGGCACCATCAAGATCGACGGCCGCCTGGTCCAACTCTCCACCCCGCGCGCCGCCCAGGCCCAAGGGATCGGCATGGTGTTTCAGGAGTTCAGTCTGATCCCGACCCTGACGGTGGCGCAGAATATCTTCCTGACCCGCGAGCCGCGGGATGGAGTCGGGTTCCTGAACGACGCCGAGGCAGAACGCCGCACCCGCGCCTTGTTCAACGACCTGGGCGTGGACATCAACCCCCGCGCCGTCGTGGCCGGCCTGAGCACCGGCTACTGGCAGTTGACCGAGATCGCCAAGGCGCTTTCGCAAAATGCCCGCGTCCTGATCATGGACGAGCCGACGGCCTCGTTGACTGGGACCGAGACCCAGTCGCTCTTTGATCTGATCCGCACCTTGAAGTCTAGGGGCCTCTCCCTCATCTATATCTCGCACCGCATGGAAGAGATCTTCCAGATCGCGGACCGCGTCACGGTGCTGCGGGACGGCGAGATTGTCGTGACCGCTCCGTGTACGGCCTTGACGATCAATCAGGTGATCGAGAACATCGTCGGCCGCAAGATGGAACAGGCTTTTGCCTGGCAAGCGCGGACGATTCAACGCGACGCCACTCCGCTGCTGG
The DNA here is from genome assembly GCA_017999235.1 of Anaerolineales bacterium. Next base: position 5,578 of record JAGOBN010000030.1, read on the forward strand.
AGGTGCGCGGCCTGCGCGCCGGCCCGCGCGTCCAGGGCATGAGTTTTCAACTGCACCGGGGCGAGATCCTGGGGTTGGCCGGGCTGATGGGTAGCGGCCGGACGGAGTTGGCGCGGGCCCTGTTTGGCATCGACCCGATCCAGGCCGGCCAGATCAGGGTGAATGGCCAAGTGGCCACCATCCGCAGTCCGCAGGACGCGCTCGGGGCCGGCTTGTGTTTGATCCCTGAAGATCGGCGCGCGCAGGGATTGGTGCTGGATCACACCCTCAAGCACAATCTGTTGTTGCCCTTGCTGGACGGCTTGAGCCGCCACGGGTTAATCGATGACGAGGCCGGCGACCGCCTGGCGCAGAGCTACGTCGCTGACCTGGCCGTCAAGACCGACTCGATCCACAAAGTCATCCGGTATCTGTCCGGCGGTAACCAGCAGAAGGTGGTCATCGCCAAGTGGCTGGCCTACAAGCCCGAGATCTTGTTGATGGATGAACCCACGGCCGGCGTGGACATCGGCGCCAAGACCGAAATTTTGGATATCATCCGCAAGTTGGCCGATCAAGGCAAAGGCGTTATCGTTATCTCGTCGGAGTTCACCGAACTGTTGGCGGTGGCTGACCGGGTCCTGATCATCCGCAATGGCGCGGTCACGCAAGCGCTGGACCGCCCGGACATCGAAACGGAGGAAGTCTTGCATCACGCTGTCCAACGCGCCTCCGCCGCTGAAGTGCGGCTGACTGAGGCCGAACTTGCCCAGATCAGGGCCAAACACGCCACCGCCGCCATCGCCCTGCATTACAGCGGCGACGACTGGACGACCGCGCAGATCGCGGGCTTGAAGAGCCAGTTTGGCCAGATGGGGATTGAGGTCGTCGCCGTCACCGACGCCAATTTCGAGCCGCAGAAGCAGGTCCGCGACCTGGATGCTCTGATCGCCCAGAAACCGGACATCATTGTCTCAATCCCGACGGATACTGAGACGACCACGGCGGCTTACAAGAAGGCCGCAGCGGCCGGCATCAAGCTGATCTTCATGGACAACGTCCCGCATGGATTGATGGCCGGCAAGGATTACGTCAGCGTGGTCTCGGCCGACAACTACGGCGCAGGCGTCATCGCGGCCCAGTTCATGATCCGGCATCTGAACGGTCAGGGCCAGATCGGCCTGATCTATCACGCCGCCGACTTTTTTGCTACCCAGCAGCGCTATGACGGGTTTAAGAAGACCATTCAGGAAAAGGCCCACGACATCCAGATCGTGGCCGAGCGTGGCCTGCATGGCCCAGACTTCAGCGGTGAAGCCGAGGCCGCGGCCGGTGCCATGTTGGCTGACTACCCGGAATTGATCGGTATTTGGGCGGTCTGGGATATCCCGGCCCAGGGAGTCATGAACGCCATACGCCGCGCCGGCCGGAATGAAATGATCATTACAACGTGCGACCTCGGCCAGAAAGTCGCCATCGAGATCGCCCAGGATGGTTTGGTCACGGGGTTGAGCGCCCAGCGGCCGTATGACCAAGGTGTGACCGAAGCGCTGTTGGCCGGCTACGCCCTGCTGGACAAGCCCGCGCCCGCGCATGTCGTCATCGGCGTGCTGCCCGTCACGTCCGAGAATGTCCTCGATGCCTGGCGGACTGTCTATCGCCAAGATCCGTCGCCGGAATTGGCCGCCGCCCTGAATCGTTAGCGGCTGCGGTGCCGCACGGTGTTGTGTCAAGGAGCGATCGCCTATGCTTCCGCCTAAGTCTGAAACCACGGCGCCGTCAACCGCCGTTGCCAATTTTTTGGCCGGTCTGCGCCAGTTCGACTGGCGCCAGTACGTCGTCTATATTGGTTTTGTCCTAATCTTCTTGTTTTTTGCGATCACCCAGAGTTCGTCCGGCTTCCTAACCGCCAACAACCTGCTCAACATCATCCGGCAGACGGCCATCATTTCAGTCATGGCGGTGGCGATGACCTTCGTCATCGGCGCGGGCGAGATCGATCTGTCGGTCGGGCGGGTGGCCGGTCTGGCGTCAGTGAGCGCCGCGCTGGCGGTCGGCCACTTTGGTTTGGCCGGCGGTATTGTGGCCGGCTTGGCCACCGGCATGCTCGTTGGACTGGTCAATGGTCTGCTAACCACCCGCGTCGGGATCCCATCCTTCTTGGTGACGCTCGGCATGATGGGCGTGGCCCAAGGTGTGGCGATGTGGATGACGGCCACTGCGCCGGTGCCGATCCTCAACGACACCTACAACAGCCTGTTTGGGTCCGGCCAGTTGGGACCGATTCCATCGCTGTTGATCTGGACCCTGGTGGTATTTGCGGTCGGCCATGTGGTGCTGCGCAAGACGCCGTATGGCCGGCAGGTGCTGGCGACGGGTGGCAACGAGGCCGCGGCGCGATTCACGGGCGTACGCACCCGGAACATCAAACTGATGACGTTGATGGCCTCCAGCACGGTGGCGGCGCTGGCCGGAATGCTCTACGCCGGTCGCCTGCACTCGGGCCGTTTCCAGTGGGGCGAGGGCGATGAGCTCTCGGTGATCGCGGCCGTAATCCTGGGCGGCACGAGTCTGTTCGGCGGCAGCGGCTCGATCGTCGGTTCTATTCTGGGCTCGCTGCTGATCGGCCTCGTCAACAACGGTCTGATCCTGGCCGGGCTGGAACTCAGCCAGCAGTTGATCATCCGGGGAGCCATCATTATCTTGTCGGTGGCGTTGGTGCGGCGCTCTCCGCGCTAATGCGTCTGGTTGAACTTGATACGCTAACAGGCGCCCACGGGCGCCTGTTGTAAGCCGTGGCTCTAGAACGCGGCTGTTGAATTGCAAGGCCAAATCCTGAATTGAATGGGTGGCACATAGCGCTCAAGAACGACCGGCCATTCCCGCAGTGCTGGGTGAGTAGATTGTTTTGGTTGACTTGGCGGTTGAATCGGCTAAAATGCGTTCAACCTGTTTAACGGAGTGAGTAAGGGACCAACTCTTTCGGTACGTAGTCCCTTATGCGTTTGTAGCGCACCCTTTTACGGATTGCGGCGATTTTTGTGTAAGGGTCGGTGGAAGACTGCAAAACCCTTATACGTGGGTTCAAATCCCACCGTCGCCTCAAGTATGTGAATTCTTGAGAAAAAGCCCCGCTGGTGGGGCTTTTTCGTTTAACAACGCCAGCCCTGGCGGCAGAAAAAGGGGTGTTGCGGAAGAGGCGTATAAGGGTCTTCCGGGCCGAACGTATAAGGGACTTAGCGCACCCCGTTAAACACCAGTCCCTAGATGGTTCTGGATGATGTGCCAGTTTGTGACTACATATTGTATAACGTGGTTATATAAATGGAGGCACTATGACTGAAGTGACCGTTGGAGTCATAGAATTGAAAGCCCGCCTGAGCGAGTATCTGCGCGAGATCAAGCGCGGCAACACCATTGTCATCACCGAACATGGCAAGCCGGTCGGCCGGCTGGTCCCCAGCGCGCAGCCGCTGGCTGAGCGCGTGGAAGCGATGCGCCGGGCCGGCCTCGTAACTTGGAACGGCAAGAAGCTGCCCGCCGGCCAGCCGGTTGTGGCGCTGCGGCGCCGGCACACCCTGGCGGAACTGATCAGCGAGGGCGCGAATGATCCTATATCTGGATACCAGCGCTCTGGCGAAAAAGTACATCAGGGAAGCTCAGTCCGCTGACGTGATCGCCCTGCTCCAGGGGGCCGAGCTGATTGGGGCCTGTCTGCTCACCCGGGTGGAACTGCCGGCGGCGGTGGCTAAAGCGGTGCGGATGAATTGGTTGTCGGCGGCGGACGGCGAAAAGCGGTCAAGGCTTTTCGCACTGAGTGGCCGAGTCTGCTGGCTCTGCAGGTGACCGAGAGTCTGGCAGCGCGTGCGGACAACTTGGCCTGGCAACACGGCCTGCGCGCCTATGACGCCGTGCACCTGGCGGCCGCCTTGCTGTGGCAGGAAGCGCTGGGCGAACCGGTCACGGTGGCAACTTTCGATAAACAGCTCTGGCAGGCGGCGGGCGCCGTCGGTCTGATTGTTTGGCCGGCGGCACTGGAGTGAGGGGCGCTGACCTGCCTCAGAATCTCCGGAGCAGGTCAGCGATAGCCTGGTTTACTGGCGGTGGCCGTTGCCATTGCTGGGTCGGCCGGCGCCGACTGGTACGCCCACCGGCGTCCGGGCCGGCGCCACGCGCACGGTCGCAGTTGTCCTCCAAGCTGGCGCCGCTGGACTTGTCCGTGGGGAGCCGCCGATCGCGCCGGCCTCGCCCAACTTGAACTGCGCCACGACCTCCTGGAGCGCCTGCGCCATCTCATTCAGGCTCTGGGCACTGGCGGTGACTTCTTCCACCTGCGCGCTCATCTCTTCGGCTGAAGCGCTGACTTCTTCCACCGCCGCGCTATTCTCTTCGCTCACGCTGGCGATGTTCTCAATCGAGCCCGTCACCTCGCCCGCACCGGCCGCCATCTCTTCGGTGGCGGCCGTGTTCTCTTCCACCACCGCGCTGACGCCATCCATGGACGCCGCTAACTCGTTGCTTTGGGTCGTCATCTGCGCCGTGGCTTGCATCGCCAGGCCCGCCTGGGCGGTGACGGCTTCCGCTGCCTTGAGGATATCCGCCAAGGCTTGCCCCGCCTGATTGGCGCTCACGGCACCGGTTTGCACTTCCTTGGCGCCCTCCTCCATGGCCCGCACCGCTTCCGCGACCGTGGTCTGGATACCCTTGATCAGGCCGGCGATCTCCTTGGTGGCGCCGGCCGACTTCTCCGCCAGCTTGCGGACTTCGTCGGCGACCACCGCGAAACCCTTGCCGTGTTCGCCGGCGCGGGCCGCTTCAATAGCGGCATTCAGGGCCAGCAGGTTCGTTTGGCTGGCGATGTCGTCAATGGTCTCGACGATCATGCCGATCTGGTCCGACCGCCGGCCCATCTCCTGCACCTTCTCGGCCGAGACGCCGACCTTGGCTTTGATGGCGTCCATGCCCCGGATCGTGTCTTGCACCACGCGCGCCCCGGATTTAGCGGCGGCGGCGGCGCTGGCTGAATCCCGGCTGACGGCCTGGGCGTTGCCCGTGACCTGGGCAATGGCGGTGGTGATTTGACCCGTGAGGCGGCTGGCCTGGCCGACGGCCGCCGCCTGCTCTTGGGCGCCCTTGGCCACGCCGTCGATCGCACGGCGCATTTGTTCGACCGAGCCGGACGTCTTGGTGACGCTCTCCGACTGCTGCTGGGTGCCCTTGGCCACCTGCTGGATGGTGATGGCGATCTGGGCGGTCGCCTGGCCGGCCTGGCCGGCCGCCTGCGCTAATTGGTCGGAGGCCAAGCTGACCTGCCCGGCGTTCTGCGCCACGGCCTGAATTGCAGCCCGCAGGCTCACGAGCATGCCGGCAAACGCATTGCCCAGCACATCGCGGTCCGAGAGCACCGTGACGTTGGCGGTCAGGTCATTTTGAGCCAGCCGTTCGGCCACACGCGCCATGCCCAGGAGGTAGTCCTGCATGCGCCGGAAGGCGGCCGCCATCTGGCCGATCTCGTCCGCGCTGTCCACGTTCACCGTCTGGTTTAGGTCGCCGGCCGCCATCGCGGTGGCTACCCGGCCAACCTCGGCCAGTGGCGTTGTGATCATTCGGCTTAAGACAAAGCCGATGGCCAGCGCCATTAGCATGCCGATCACGCCCACGACTATAACCGTCTGGGCCAGCCCGAGTTTATTGGCATCGAAAGCCTGGTCGCCGGTCTTGGATTCCGCCAAGAGGGAAGCCGCAAAGGTCTGCAGGGGCTTGACCAAGGCCGAGATATAGTCATCCATCTCGGCGTCCATTTTGAGCGTTTCCGGGGTCGATGCATTCGCGGCCTGCAAGGCGGGCACCATCCGATTCTCGTACAGCTCAACGATCTGGCCGTACGCATCGCGCGCTTCCTTAGCCCAGGTTTGTTCTTCCGGTGTGTCGGCCATCGTGGTCACGCTCGCCAGGGCCGACTCCATTTCGAGCTTGGCCGTGGTCCATGCCGTCTGGCTGCCTTGAAAATCCAGATTCAATTCAGTGTCGGCAATGGTCCGATACAGTGTCACGGCGCTGGCATTGGCCTTCATCGCCTCCACGGCATCGATGCTGCGCCTTGAACCAGCATCCTGCATGGCTCCGAGGTTCTCGATCTCCACATATGTGAAGATGGACACTGTCATCAGGATCAGCGCGACAACTAGGAATCCGCCAATCAGCTTGACCCCAACTTTAAAATTTGTGAACGCCCTCATGTTGCTCTCCTGAGTTGAACCTATCCCCCGGCGCGCTATCTGGCCGTTGATAGACACCCACCCGCTCTGCTTGATGCGCCAGCGCCGCCACTGGCTAAGCTGGCCACCCTATAGCCGGCGTCGGTTACTCGGAACACAAAGTTTGGGGTTGGCAAGCTTTATGGGAATGGCACGAGCCTGCGTGTTTCCCCATCGGGTATGTTCTAGGGCTTGTCTGGATTGCCGTCCATAAAGCCGGCCTAAGCTCTCCATAAAATCAGCTCTAATCCGGTTTTGGACTGGTTAGAGTGGGGCGACCAGTCGTTCAATAAGTTTGATATGAACGAACACAGCAACTAAATGGTGCATCCGGCAAGTCGCTGAACATTCGCCTTGGCTGAGAAACTAACCCTTCGCCAGTATTCGCGGCGCAGCCGGCGATCCGCCACGATAACCAACTTAGCGGATGCATCACTAAGTACAGTCAGGAAAGTCCTGCAGGATTGTCTGGCCGCGTCACGCTTATGCGGCGGCTCGCATCCTGCAGAATATAGTTGGTTGTACTTAAGGGTACGTGCGACGGACCGGGATGTCCTGCAAAACCCGTATACGTGGGTTCCCTGGCCCGCTGGCTTGCGCCAGCCAGTAAGGGCGGGCAAATCCCACCGTCGCCTCAAGGGAATGGTTATGGAAAAGACCTGGCTCAGCCCAGGTCTTTTCATTTGAAGCCGCGGCCCGGGAATAGCCGGGCACGGTGATCGCCTTACAACCGCTTCGGGTAAGTGGGCCGGCCGGTGACGCGCCGCCAGCCCGGGCCATTGGCCACAGGATAAAACATCTCAGGCGCGTGAATTGTTCCGTTTCTGTTCCATCAGAGGCGGGCCGCTCAACCAGCCGAGCCGGCCAGCCGCCGTTTACCTGGTCACAGGATAGATCGTTCCGAGCCTGCGAATTGTCCCGTTTCTGTTCCCCGGGCCGGCTTGATTGCGGTCGAGATCGCTGGGCTGATGCCGGGGGATAGTCGCCTGGTCGGCCACCCACTCCGTCGTCGCTGAACAACTCGCCCCGAGCGGCCTGGATGCGTGCCCGAAGCGTCGGCTTGACATTGGCTGCATTGTTGTAAATAATAGTTTCTGCCAGTAGTAACGGATAAAACAATTATTAAGAGAAAACGATGCCGCAGCCTTTTTATCATCGCGCCTGGGAGTTGGCCGAGCTGAACGCCATGACGAGCGAGAAGCCGGCGGCCTTTGTGCTGGTCTATGGCCGGCGCCGGGTGGGGAAAAGCACCTTGCTGCGTAAGTGGGCGGATGCGTCGGGGATGCCGGCCTTCTATTGGGCTGCGCCGCGCGGCAACTCCGATACGGCCCGCGCTGACCTGGTGCGGTCATTCTGGAACTGGCTCCATCCTGGTCAAGGCGATCTCGCGCCCCGGCTCTCCAACTGGCCGGATGTGTTCCGGCTGCTGGGGCAAGCCGCGGCCGGCCAGCCGCTCAGCATCATCCTGGATGAATTCCCGTGGCTGATCGAGGCGGATACCGCCATGCCGTCCTACTTGCAGCACGCCTGGGACCAGCACCTGTCGGATACCCGGGTTAAGCTAATCCTGTCCGGCTCGCATATCAGCGCCATGGCTAAACTCCTGCGCTCCGACGCGCCCCTCTATCGGCGCCTGACCGGGAAGCTGCTCGTCGAGCCTTTCATCTTTAGCGAGTTGACGCCGTTCCTGCCGCGCTATTCCCCTGACAAGCGCCTGGCGGTCTATGCCATGCTGGGCGGCGTGCCGGACTACCTGCTGCAATGGGATGATCGCAAGGATCTCAAAGCCAATATCCAAACGCTGTTCCTGTCGCGGCGCTCCACGTTCCGGGGTGAAGAAGAAGTCCTGTTGAGCGATGTGCTCCGCCGAAATGACCCGGACTATCGCACGGTATTGGCTGGCGTAGCGCAAGGCCAGCGCGACCTACTGGATATCGCCACGGCCGCCAATCTACCCAGTGACCGCACTTCCGCGGTCCTGGAGCAGTTGATCGATATGCATCTGGTGGAAAACCGAATCC
>JAGOBN010000534.1 GCA_017999235.1 Anaerolineales bacterium
AACAAGCCGCCGGCGCCCGCACCGACCTGGCCCGCCTGCGCGCCCGCCAGGAAGTCTTGGAGCACGCCCGCGCCGAACTGGCCGGCTTTACCTCCGGCTCCAAGGCCCTGCTCGCCCGCCGCTTCCCGGCCCGCGGGGTGCTCGGCGAACTACTGCGCACGCCGGCCGAGTTTGAGGCCGCCGTCAGCGCCGCCCTGGGCGCTTACATTGAGGCCCTGGTCGTTGACCGCTCGGACGAGGCCTTGGCCGCGCTGGATCTGCTGGGGGACGCCAGCGGCCGCGCCGCCCTGCTCCCCGTGCAGATCCTGGCCGCCGCCAACCCGGAGCAAAGCCTGGTGGAGCCGCCGGCCGACCCGGATTGTCTGGGCAACGCCGCCCGCCTGGTGGAAACCCAGCCCGGCTTTGAGCCCGTCGTCCAGGCGCTGTTGGGGCGCACGCTGGTGGTCCGCGACCGGGCCGCCGCTGTCCGCGTCATCGGCCAGGTCCCCGCCACTGCCACCCTGGTGACGTTGATCGGCGAGGTCTTTCACGCCGCCGGCCCCATCATCGGCGGCAAAGAGGCCGCGCCGTCCATGCTCCAGCAGGCGCGCGAACGCCGCGACCTGTCCGCCGAGGTGGCGACCCTGCAGGCCCGCGCCGCCGAGCTGGAACAGACCCAGGCGCAGGCCGCGCAAGCGGTGGAAGCGGCCCGCGCCGCCCTCGCGCAAAAACAGGCCGCGCTGCGCGCCGCGCAGGACGCCGAGCGCCGTGCCACGGTGGCCCGGGATGCCGTGGCCCTGGAAGCCGAGCGCGCCGCGCACGAGGCCCAGCTGCGCCGCGAGCAATTGACCACCCTGGAGCGCGAGGCCGCGCACCTGACCACCGACGCGGAGGCCGCCCAGGTCCGCCTGGGGCAGCTGGCCGAAACCCGCCTGGCCACGGCCGAGGCCGCCGGCGCCGCGCAGGCGAGCCTGGAGAATTTCACCGTGGAAGAGCTGGCGGCCCAGGTGGCGCGCCGGCAAGCCGAAGCCGCCGGCGCCGCCCGCGCCGCGCAGGATGCGCGCACCCGCGTGGGCGAGCTGGCCGCCGCCCGCGCCGCCACCGACTCGCTGCTGGCCGACCGGCGCGCCAAGATCGAGCGCCTGGCGGCCGAGACCCGCCGCGTGGATGAGGCCATGAGCGCGGCCCGCCAGCGCGCCGGCCAGTTGGCCGTGCAATCCGACAACTCGGCCACCCGCCTCGAGCCGGCCTTGATCCAGCTGGCCCAACTGGAAGCCGAGCAGACGCGCGTGGAGACGGGCGAAGCCGAGGCCCGCGCCGCCCTGCACGCGGCCGAGAAGCGCAACGCCCAGGCCCAGCTGGAGCACACCCGCAAGCACGAAGAATTGGAAGGTCTGCGCCGGCGCGTGGAAGAAGACTTCGGCCTGGTGGAGTTCGATTACGGCGAGATCGTCACCGGCCCCACCCCTCTGCCCATGTACCCGGTGGTGGAGAAGCTGGCGCGCATCGAAGCCCTGCCGGACGGCCTGGAGGAGCAGCTTAACCGCAAGCGCGGCCAACTGCGCCGCATGGGCGCCATCAACCCGGAGGCCGAGCGCGAACACGGCGAGGTGAAGGAACGCCATGATTTCCTCACCACCCAGGTGGCCGATCTCGAAACCGCCAAGACGCAATTACAAGAAGTCATCACCGAGCTGGACGTGCTGATGGAGCGCGAGTTCCGCAAGACCTTCGACGCGGTCTCGGTCCACTTCCGCGAGATCTTCACCCGGCTCTTCGGCGGCGGCACCGCCAAGCTGGCCCTCACCGATCCCGAACACCTGACCACCAGCGGCGTGGAAATCCAGTGCCGGCTGCCCGGCAAGCGCACCCAGACGCTCTCCATGCTCTCCGGCGGTGAGCGCAGCCTGACGGCGTGCGCCCTGGTCTTCGCGCTGCTGCGCGTTTCGCCCACGCCCTTCTGCGTGCTGGATGAAGTGGACGCCATGCTGGACGAGGCCAATGTCGGCCGCTACCGCGACATGCTGGAAGAGCTCTCCCAGCAGACGCAGTTCATCATCGTCACGCACAACCGCAACACGGTGCAGGTCTCGGAGACCGTGTACGGCATCACCATGGGCGCGGATTCCGCCAGCCAAATGATCAGCCTCAAGCTGGACGGCGAGCGCGTGGCCAGCGCCCCAGCCAACATCCCGGCCGCCGTGGACTAAGGTCCGCCGGCCGTGGGCGTCCCGGACCGGTCCGCGCGTCCAGTCCTCATCCGGGTGCGGGAGCCGGCGCGTCCGGCCGGCCCTCCGCCCTCAGCCTCAGGGGGTGACATGACCCACAGTGAGCCGGCCGCCGATTTCCGCGCTTTTCTGAGCACTTTCGCCGAAAACCTGACCGCCCGCCCGCCGGCCGAGGTCTATGGCCGCGAGGCCGAAACCCGCCAGGTACTGCTGGCGCTGGCCTCGCCCCTGAAGGGCCGCGTGGTGGTGACCGGGCCGGCGCGCGTCGGCAAGACCACGGTGGTTCAGGCGGCGGCGCAGGCCATCGCCCGCGGCGCCTGCCCGCCCGAGCTGCGCGGCAAGGAGGTCTGGCGCTTCTCGCCCAGCGGCCTGCCGGGTCTGGGGCAGGCCGGCCACTGGCAGGCGGCGCTGGAGCAGCTGCTGGCCGGCTGGGCCGCGCACCCCGCGCTCATCCTGTTCATTGAAGATTTGCCGCGCGCCGCGCGCCTGCCCGGCGGGAGCAGCGACGACGACGAAGCGCGCAATGTGGATGTGGCCACCTTGCTGGCGGCCGGCCTCACCCATCAAAGCGGCTTGTGCCTGGCGGAAAGCGACGGCGAGGTCTGGCGGCGCTTCACCGAGGCCTACCCGGACTATGGCCGGCTCTTCCTGTCAGTCAGCCTGACGGAGCCGGGGCTGGCCGCCGCCCAGCCCATCGTGCAGCAGGCGGCCGACGATCTGGGCCGGCTGAACGGCGTCAGCGTTGGCGCGGATGCCGTGGAGCTGGCGCTCGATCTGAGCCAGCGCTACCTCTTGGACCGCGCCCAGCCCGGCAAGGCGCTGGATCTAATTAAGGACGCGCTGGCCGTGGCGCGCCGCGCGGCGGGCGATCCCGGCGCCCGGCTGACCAGCGCCGATATCATCGCGCGCTTTGGCGAACAGACCGGCCTGCCGCGCATCCTGCTGGATGACGCGGTGCCGTTTGACGAGGTGGAAGTGCGCCGGCTGTTCAAGGGCCGCGTGCTGGCCCAAGAGCAGGCCGTGGAGGCCATCGTCCAGGTGCTCAGCCTGCTGCGGGCGCGCGTCAACAACCCCTTGCGCCCGATGGGCGTCCTGCTCTTCCTCGGACCCACGGGCGTGGGCAAGACCGAACTGGCGCGCACCCTGGCCGAATACTTGTACAGCGACCGGGACCGGCTGGTGCGCTTCAACATGGCCGACTACACCAGCCCGCACGCGGCCAACGCCCTGTTCGGCGCGGCCTATGCCAACGATGTGGCCCAGCGGCGCGGCTTGATCACCACGCGCCTGGCCGGCCGGCCCTTCGCCGTCATCGTGCTGGATGAGTTCGAGAAGGCCCACCCGTATATCTACTTCCGCTTCCTGCAGCTCTTCGACGAGGGCCTGCTGCTCAACGGCAACGACGAGACCATCAACCTGCGCAACGCCATCCTGATCCTGACCTCCAACTTCGGCGCGCAGCTGGTGGAGCACGGCCGACTGGGCTTCG
>JAGOBN010000535.1 GCA_017999235.1 Anaerolineales bacterium
CCTGGGGGAATCCGTGGCCGAGACCGCCGTGCGCGAAGTGCGCGAGGAGACCGGCCTGGAGGTCACCCCCGTCCGGCTGGTGGGCGCTTACGCCGGCCCGGAGAATCAGGTGGTCTATAACAATGGTGACCCCGTGCAGGTCGTCAGCACCGTTTTCGAATGCCGGTTGACCGGCGGCACGCTGCGGCTGGACCCCGGCGAAGTCTCGGCGGCCGGCTTCTTTCCGCTGGATCAATTACCGGAGCCCTTGCCGGCGCGTGTGCGCCGGCGCATCCGGGAGGCTGGCCAAGCGCGGCCGGAAGCGGTCTTCGTCTAGGCACGCTCACTCAACCGGCGCACCCGCGCCTTATCAGGAGAAACTGTATGCCCGAAAAAACCGCCCTGCACACCGACCTGGCGCCCAAGGCCATCGGCCCGTATTCACAGGCCATCCGCGCCGGCGAGATCATCTATTGCTCCGGCCAGATTCCGCTGGATCCCGCCAGCATGCAGATAGTGGAAGGCGATATCGAGACGCAGACCCGGCGCGTGCTGCAAAACCTGACCGCCGTGCTGACCGCCGCCGGCTCGGGCCTGGAGCGCGTGGTTAAGACTACGGTGTTCATGCAGGATCTGGGCGAGTTTGCGCGCATGAACGCCGTCTACGGCGAGTTCTTCACCGCCTACCCGCCGGCCCGCAGCACCGTCCAGGTGGCCGGCCTGCCGCGCGGCGCAAGGATCGAGATCGATTGTGTGGCGCTGGCCTAGACAAATCGCCGCCGGTCGGCTAAAATCTCGCGTCGCATTATTGATCAGGCTGAGGCGCGCTCGAACGTGTCTTGGCTAAGCTTTTGCAGGAGAGACCACCTTGGCCAACACTCATTCCGCTCAGAAGCGCGTCCGCTCCAACGAGCGCAAGCGCGTCTACAACAAGATTTCGCGCACCCGCACCCGCTCGGCGGTCCGCGTCGCGCGCGAAGCACTCGAAGACACCAACCCGGAAGCCGCCCGCGCCGCGGTGCTGGCCGCTGCCAGCTCGCTGGACAAGGCCGCTGAGAAGGGCATCATCCACAAGAACAACGCCGCCCGCCGCAAGAGCCGGCTGATGAAGCAGCTCGCGGCCGTGGCCGCCCCGAAGAAATAAGCGCCCGCGGCTTGCTTTAGAAACCTCGGACAGCCCTGACCGGCTGTCCTTTTTTGCCTCTTGAAATAGAACATTAGTTCTGATATAACCAGGTCAGCATGAACACCGCTGAACTGGAAGCCCACTCGGACCGCATCGAACAGGTGCTGGCCGCGCATCGTGTGCCGGTGCAGGTCCACGGCGGCACAGTCACACCGCGCTGGGTGCGTTACCACTTCACGGCCGCGCCCGGCGCCCGCCTGGCCAGCATCCGGCAGCTGACGGAAGAGCTGGCCGTGGCGCTCGAAGCGCCGGCGGTCCGCGTGACGCGCGCGGAGGGCGGGCTGGCGCTGGAAGTCCCGCGCGCGGACGCCCAGCCCGTGCGCCTAAAAACGCTCCTGCGCGGTTTATCGCGCGTGCCGGCCGCCACCGCCTGTCTGGGTCTGGCGGAGGATGGCCGGCCCCTGCTCCTGCGCTTGAATTCCCCGGAGGTGGGGCATGTGCTGATCGCCGGCCGCACCGGCTCCGGCAAAACAGAGCTGATGCGGACGCTGCTCGTCTCCCTGGCCCTCACCCAGCGCCAAGCGGACCTGCAGTTCTTGCTGATCGATCCCAAGACGCGGGGCCTGGCGCCCCTGGCGCACCTGCCCCACTGTTTGGCGCCGGTGATCATGGAGCCGCCGGCCGCGCTGGCCTGGCTCACCCGGCTCACGGCGGAGATGGAGCGCCGGGACCGCGCCAACCTCAGCCGGCCCCGAATTGTCATCGCCATCGACGAGCTGGCGGAACTGCTGCACGGCGCCGGCCCGCCGGCCGAGGCCGCGCTCACGCGTCTGGTGCAGCGCGGGAGGGAGGCTGGCCTGCACGTGATCGCGGGCGTTCAGAAACCTTCCGCCGCGGTGGTGGGGCCGCTGCTGAAGGCCAACTTCCCGGTGCGGCTGGTGGGGCATGTGGCCTCGGCCGAGGATGCGCGCGTGGCCAGCGGCGTGGCCGGCAGCGGCGCCGAGCACTTGCTGGGCCGCGGGGATTTCTTGGCGATTGCGGCCGGCCAGCGCCTGCGCTTCCAGGCCGCCTGGACGACGGCGGAAGACTGGGCCGCGTAGAACAGCGCTACAATCCGCGTCATCCGCGACTGATCAGGCAGGTTATCTTGATGAACACTCACGCCCGCTGTGACTGGGCCGGCGCCGACCCGCGCATGATCGCGTACCACGACGAAGAATGGGGGGTGCCGGTCCACACCGACCAGCGCTTCTTTGAATTCCTGATCTTGGAAGGCGCGCAGGCCGGGCTAAGCTGGAGCACCATCCTGAACAAACGCGCCAACTACCGCGCCGCCTTTGCGGAGTTCGAGCCCGCCCAGGTCGCGGCCTTCACCGCCGAACGGATCGCCCAGCTGTTGGCCGACCCCGGTATCGTCCGCAACCGGCTCAAAGTGGCCGGCGCCGTGCGGAACGCCCAGGCGTTTCTGGCGGTGCAGCGCGAGTTCGGCAGCTTTGACCGCTATATCTGGGGCTGGGTGGGCGGCGCGCCGCGGCGCAACGCCTGGCGCGCGCTGAAAGAGATCCCGGCCCGCACGGCCGAGTCCGACGCCTTGAGCCAGGACCTGAAAAAGCGCGGCTTCACGTTTGTGGGCTCCACCATCTGTTATGCGTTGATGCAGGCCACGGGCCTGGTCAACGACCACGTCGTCGCTTGTTTCCGCTATGGCGAAGTGGGACGCTGAGGCCGGCCCATGCGCGCCCTTCGCCTGGCCGGCCTGCTCATGGTTCTGGCGTTCAGCATCACGCTGGCCGTGGTCATCGGCCTGCGCCTCTCGGACCGGGCCATGCTCATCCTGGGGGGCGTGGTGGCCGGCGCTGCGGCCTCCATCCCCGTTTCGCTGATCGTCGTCACCCTGGCCCAGCGCCGCCGCGAGCAGGCCGGCGCGCCGCGCCCGTTGGAACGGGAGCCGGAACCGCGCGTCATCGTCATTCAGACCCCGGCGACGCCGGCCGCCGCTTCCGCCCCGGACAGCCGCCCGCCCGCGTCCTTGTCCGCCTCCCCGCCCCGCCCGCGCGCCTTCACCGTCATCGGCGGTGACGACGAAGACGCGGAGCGCCCGGCCCGCTGACCCCCACCGCTTCATGCTACAATCGCCCGACTTGGCCGCCCGCTGAGGCAGCGGATGCAGCGGGGCGGGCCAGCAGGAGCGAGCATGTTCGAACAGGATTTAGCGCTGGTGGCCGGCCAGATCAAAACCGCGCTGGCCGAATTAGGGGTGCCGGACCCGGGCGAGATCAAATGGCAGGCGGCGCCGTTCGCGGGCCAGTGGGGCCAAGGGACCAACGCCTGTTTTCAGGCCGCGGCGGCCGAGGCGCGCACCGGCAAAAAGGTCAACGTGCCGCAGCGCGCCCAGGACTTGGCGCGGCTGGTGGCCGAGAAACTCACGCCGCCGGCCGGCTTTGCGCGCGTGGTGGCCGATAAGGCCTATCTGAACGCCTATTTTGACACCCCCGTGTATGCCGCCCGCGTGGCGGACGCCGTGCTGAGCACCGGCGCCGATTTCGGCCGGGGGGAGGCCAAAGCCGAGCGCGTGATGGTGGAG
>JAGOBN010000536.1 GCA_017999235.1 Anaerolineales bacterium
GGCTTCCACGCCGCCGACGTGCCAATCCACCGTCTGCGCCAGCGTGTCCACGATGGAGGCGGCCGGCAGGGCCTGGGCGGCCTGGAGCAGGGCTTCCACCCGCGCCAGGCCAAACTCCTCGGCCTGGGCGTTGATGGCGTCGGTCAGGCCGTCCGTGTAGATCAGCAGCGTGGTGCCCGGCTCAAACACGATCTCCGCGTCCGTGTAAATGTATTCGGCGAAGACGCCCAGCGCCGCGCCGTGGGCGGTGAGGGTCTCCGGCCGGTCCGCGCCGGCCCGCATCAGCACGGGCGGGTTGTGGCCGGCGTTGGCATACACAAAGCGGCCGGTGGCCGGCTCCCAGACCCCGTAAAACATGGTCACAAACTGCTGGGAGCGCGCGTCGGCCAGGATCAGCTCATTCACGCGCGTCAGGGTGGCGGCCGGCGAGAGCCGGCTCATGGCCGCCGACCGCAGCAGGGTGCGCGAGAGGGCCATGAACAGGGCGGCCGGCACGCCTTTGTCCGACACATCGGCCACGGCCACGCCCCAGCGCTCCACGCCGTCCGGTGAGCGCAGCCGGATAAAGTCATAGAAATCCCCGCCCACCATGCGCGCCGAGCGCCAGAAGGCCGCCACGCCCCACCCCGGCGCCTGCGGACAGGCCTCCGGCAAAAAGCTGGCCTGAATATCGCGGCCCAGCTCCATCTCGCGCTCGGTGCGCTGCTGCTGAGCCACCTCACCCGCCAGCGCCGCGTTTTCCATCGCCATCGCCAATTGGTGGGCAATCCCGTTGAGGATGCTCAGCCGGCGCCCCAGGCCGGCCACCGGCCCCACCACCAGCGCGCCGCGCAGGTCGCGCCGCGACCACAACGGCCAGGCCAGCGCCAGCTCCCCGCCAAAGGCCGCCGCCAGCGGCGCCGGCAGCCGGCACAGCTCGGAAGCCGAGTTGGGCGTGAAGGGATCCACGCTCAGGTCGGCGGCCGCCGCCGTGAGGGACACATTGGCGGCCAGGGTCAACCCCTCCCGTTCCTGAAGCACAAAGCGCTCGGCGCCCGGCTGCCAGCTGAAGATCGCCACCTGCTCCACACCCACCAGCATCGGCGTCAGCCGCACGATGGTGTCCAGCGCCTCGGCCAGCGTCGGCTGGCCGGCCACGGCCTCGGCCACCTGCAGCAGCGCGGCGTTGACCCAGGCCTCTTCCTGCTGGGCCTCGTCCAACAGCGCGCTCTCCAGCGCCAGCGAGGCCTGGTTGGCGATGCCGCCGATCAGCCGGATGCGGTGCGCCGTGAACGCCGCCTGGCCGGCCTCGCCCGCCGTCTGCCCCACAATCAGCGCGCCCTGCACCTCGCCCCGGATCCACAACGGCAGCAGGATCGCCACCCCCTCCAGCAGCTCCCGCAGCGCCTCCGGGGCGGGATCATCCGGCGCCGAGACGGCCGGCTCCTGGGCCGTGATCATCTCCGCCAGCTTGGGCCACTCCGCCGCGCGCACGCCGGCCGGCAGGTCCAGCGCCGGCCCGTCCCCGGTGTGGTGGTAGCCGCGCAGTTCATAGCGCTCGTCCACCGCCAGCAGGACCGCGCACCAGCTCACCCCGATCAAGACGGGGGCCACGCGCACCACAGTGGAAAGGGTCTCCTCCAGGCTGGCCGACTGCGCCAGCGTGTCCGCCACCTGCAGGAGCGCCGTGCTGACCCAGGCCTGTTCGCGCTGGGCCGTGTACAGCCGCGCGTTCTCAATGGCCACCGAGGCCTGCGACGCGAAGGCGCCGATCAGTTCGGCTTCCTCCGGCGGGAACTGCAGGATCCCCACCCGGTCCACCACCAGATACCCCAGATGCTCAGACTGCAGCACCAGGGTGGCCGCCAAACAGGCGTGCGGCTCCGGCAGGCCAAACAGGTCATGGTACTCGTGGCGCTGATCCAGGTCATGAAAATTGACCACGCTGGGCGGCGCCGCCTGGCTGGAGAAGAGCGGGATGTCCACCACCTGGCCGAGCGGCGCCTCCGCCGCCTCCGCGCGCGAGGTCCGGGCCGCGCGCAGACACAGCTCGCCCACATCGTTGACCAGCAGCAGCGCGGCCACGTCAAAGGTCATCACCCGCGCCAAACCGCTGAGGATCAGGTCGAGGACGCCGTCCAGGCTGAGCGTGGACGTCAGCGCAATCGAGACCTCGCGCAGAGTTTCGGCCAGCCGCCGGCGCCGGCGCTCGGCTTCAAACAGGCGGGCATTCCGCACCGCCACCGCCAGCGTATCCGCCAGGGTCTGCAGCGTCTGCAGGTCGTCGGCGCCGTAGGCTTCCGGCTGCTCGGATTGCACGTCGAAGACGCCCAGCAGCCGGCCGGCCATCACCAGCGGCGCCGCCATCTCCGTGCGCGTGTCCTCCAGGCCCGGCCCCGGCATGTAATCCGGGTGCGCGGCCACCTCCCGCACCAGCACCGGCTGCTGGCTGCGGCCGGCCAGCGCGATCAAGCCGGGGCCGTCCAGCGCGTAGGCCACCGGTGGAAAGCCCCAGCGCGCGGCCCAGGCGTCGGTGCCGGCCTGGAAGACCAAGCGGTCGTCCTGCACCAAAAAGACGCGGGCGCGGTGGTAGCCAAAGCGCTCCTCCACCAGCTCCAGCACCTCCTCCAGCAGGTCCCCCAGCTCCAGGGTCGAGGCCACCGAGCGCGACGTCTGGGCCAGGGCCGCCAGCTGCTCGGCCCGGCGCTGTTCGGCCGCGTAGACCTGCGCTTCCAGCGTGGCAAACGCGATCTGGGCGGCCAGGGACTCAAAGAGCGAGAGGCCGGCCTCGTCGCCTTCGGCCGGCTGGCCGCGCACGTGCAGCACGCCCAGCACCCGGTCGTCAATCTGCAGCGGCACGGCAATCTCCGCGGCCCCGGCGCTTTCCGCCGGCACAATCACGGTGCGGCGCTGCGCGGCGGCGGCGGTGACGGTCTCCGCGCCCTCGGGCACCGCGCGCGCCGGGGCGCGCCAATCGGCGCGGGTGGTGGCCGCCAGCTGCAGGACGCCGTTATCCAGGCTGAAGATGCTCACCTGGTATTCCCCGAACTGTTCGCTGACCAATTCCACGGCCTGGCGGTAGAAGGCGGGCAGGGGCTGGAGCACGTTGATGCGCCGGCCCAGCTCCGCCAAGAGCTGCAGCTGGGCCGCGCGGCGCTGGGTCTGCTCGAACAGGCGCGCGGTCTCAAAGGCGGCCGAGGCGTTGTTGGCGATGATGGCGACCAGGCGCAGGTGTTCTTCGGAGAAAGCGGCCGGCCGGCGGCTCTGGATCGAGAGGCCGCCCAGCACCCGGTCGCCGGCCAGCAGCGGCACAAAGATGGCCGAGCGCGGCGGATTTTCCGAAACGTAACGCGGCCGCGCCGGCAGCCGGTCCATTTCGAGGTTGAAATCGCGCACCAGCAGGGACTGGCGGCTGGCGCGCATCCAGCCGACGATGCCGAGGGTGTCCGGGGTGAGCTCCACCGTCAACGGCGGCTGCCGCTCGCCGTCCATCACCCAGATCAGCATGCGGTAGCGCTCGCCTTCAAACACGCCCAATTGGAAGAAGGTGGCGTCGACGATCCGGCCGGCTTGCTGATAGATCAGCTCGGCCAGCCGGCTGGAATCCAGGCGCGCGCTGAGGATGGCGCGGCCCAGCTCCGCCAGCTGGCTCAACTCCACCAGCCGGCGCTCCAGCTCGCGGCGTGACAGCCAGCGGCGATACA
>JAGOBN010000537.1 GCA_017999235.1 Anaerolineales bacterium
GTTCAAACCCCGGATACTCTGCTGGTCGGTGTGCTGGAAGACGCTGGCTGGTCTGGCGCGGCGGCCCAGGTGGACGCGGCCCTGGGCGGCGCGCTGCGCGACCTGCGCGCGGCCGGCGATCTGACCGGCGCGCTGAATACGCTGGTGACGCTTTATCCGCGCGGCGCCATCGCCGCGCAGCGGGTGCTGGTGATCGGCCTGGGGGCGGCCGGCGCGCTGACGGCCGGGCGGGTGCGGACGGCGCTGGCCGGCGCGGCGCAGAAGGCGCGGGAGCTGGGGGCGCGCCAGATTGCCACGGCCGCCGTGGGCGCGGAGCAGTTGGGGGCCGAGGCGGCGGCGCAGGCCACGGTGGAGGCGCTGACGCTGGGCCTGTATGGTTTTGAGGGCCGGCCGGCGGCTGGGCCGGGGGTGGAAACCCTGGTCGTGCTCGCCCCGGACGCGGAGCAGCTGCCAGCGCTTGAGGCCGGCGCGCGCGCCGGAGAGATCCTGGCCGGCGGCGCCAACTTCGCGCGGGACCTGGTGAACCAGCCGCCCAATGTGTGCACGCCGGAGTATCTGGCGGAGCGCGCGCGGGAGATGGCGCTGGAGGTGGGCTTGGGGTATGAGGCGCTGGGGCCGGCTGAGCTGCGCGCCCTGGGGATGGGCGCGCTCCTGGGCGTGGCCCAGGCCTCCCATCTGCCGCCGCGCTTCATTGTGCTGACCCACCGGCCGGCCGGCGCGGAGACGCGCGCGCCCGTGGTCCTGGTGGGGAAAGGCGTCACCTTTGACAGCGGGGGCCTGTCCATCAAAGGCGCCGACGACATGCCGGCGATGAAGTCCGACATGGGCGGCGGCGCGGCGGTCCTGGGCGCGCTGCGTGCGGCGGCGCTGTTGGGCCTCGCGCAGCCCGTTATCGGCCTGGTGCCGGCCAGCGAGAACGTGATCGGCGGCGCCGGCTTCCGGCCGGCGGATGTGCTGCGGGCCGCCAATGGCAAGACCATTGAGATCATCAGCACGGACGCCGAGGGGCGCCTGCTGCTGGCCGACGCGCTGGTGTACGCCGGCCGCTATCAGCCGGCGGCCGTGATTGATGTGGCCACGCTGACCGGGGCCTGCGTGGTGGCGCTGGGGCGGCACATGGCGGCCGGCCTGTTTGACACGGATGCGGCGCTGGCCGGCCGGATCCGCGCGGCGGCGGACCGGGCCGGGGAGCGGGTCTGGCCGCTGCCGCTTTACCCGGAATACCGTGAGATCTTGAAATCGGATGTGGCGGACCTGAAGAACAGCGCCGGCGACCGGTATGGGGGCGTGGGGGTCAGCGCCACCTTCCTGCGGGAATTTGCCACGGGCTATCCGTGGGCGCATCTGGACATTGCCGGGATGGCTTACCGCGATCAGGCGCAGGCGCCGTGGCCGCGCGGCGCCACCGGCTTTGGGGTGCGGTTGTTAGCGGAGTTGCTGCGCGCCTGGCCGGTCTAGGCGCGGGCGGGAGGAAGACCATGAACCGATTTGAGCCTCGCGCCGCGGTCGGCGGGCTGCTGGTGGCCGGCGGCGTGCTGTTCCTATTGCAGAATCTGGCCATTATCCCGAGCAGCCTGGCCTGGGTGTGGGCGGGCGTGTTCGCCGCGGCCGGGATCGGGTTCCTGTGGTTCTTCTGGGCCAACCGGTCGGCGTGGTGGCCGTTGATCCCGGGTCTGGCGCTGCTGGATGTGGCGATGCTGATCGGCCTGGGCGCCGCATGGCCGGCGGCGGCGGCGCGCTGGGGCGGGGCGCTCTTCTTGTGGAGCCTGGCGCTGCCGTTTGCGGGGATCTACTTGGTGAACCGCGCGCAGTGGTGGAGCTTGATCCCAGCCGGCGTGCTGGCGACCCTGGGGGGGCTGGCGAGTCTGGATCCAGAGGCCCAAGGCCCGGCCAGCGGCGGGTTGTTCTTTCTGGGACTGGGGCTGACGTTCCTGTTGGTCTGGCTGGCGCCGGCGCCGGAAGGCCGGCGGCGCTGGGCCATCTGGCCGGCGTTGCCGCTGCTGGTGTTGGGCGGGGTCCTGATCACGCCGTTCGCGGCGCTGGGGACGGTGGTTTTTCCGGTGGTGCTGGTGGCGGCCGGGGCTGTGCTGCTGTATCGCGCCCTGCGTCCCGCCGCGCGCTAGCGCCCGGTGCTCCGGAACCAGGTGGTTTCGAGGCGCCCTGAGTAGGCGTCGGGCTGGGCCGGCCTGTCCAGCCTCCGGCGGACGGGGTGCTAAGGGGCCGGCGCGGACTCGCCGGCGCGCGCGCCCTCCACCGGCGTGGCGCAATACGGACAGACATTCCAGGGCAGGTCCATCAACTGGCCGCACTGAACGCAGGGCTTCTTCAGTTTGGTGAGGCAGTTCGGGCAGACCCGCCAAGCCTCCTGCGCCGGCCGGCCGCAGCCGGGGCAGACGCGCTTTTCCTCGATCTCTTGCAGCAGCGCTTCTTCTTCCAAGCTCTCCGCATACGCCTCGGTCAGCGTCTTGGGCGGCCGCAAGATCAGATAGATCAGCAGGCCGGGCAGGGTCAGCACGGCCACCACGGCCGCCGCCAGGACCTGGGCAAAGACATCGCGGCTGCGCGCGCGCATGTCCCGGAAGGTCCAGATGATCAGGCTGAGCCAGAGCGCGGCCACAAACGCGCCGAGGCCGGCCAGAGCGTAGAGCAGAGACTGGGTGAAGGCTTCGAGGTTAGGGATCATAGATGCGCGTGATTATACGGCCAGGCGGATAAAGCCCCAAGTCTCCCCGCCGCTAACTTCAGGGGTTCCGCAAAGTCAGCCTGGGGTTCACAGGGATAGCCGCCGAGCCGCGGAGACACCGAGAACTTCTCCGTGGCTCTGTGTCTCTGTGGCTAACTGCTCCGCGCCGCTACTGCGGGGCCGCGCCGCTACTGCGGGGCCGAGCCGCTACTGCGGGGCCGAGCCGCTACTGCGGGGCCGCTAACTTCCCCGTCCCGAGCCCCACTGTAAAGCGCCCGGCGGCTGACCCTATACTGCGCGCATGAGCGCTCTGCCGCCCCGCATTGCCGATCTGCCGGATGATGACCGGCCGCGCGAACGGCTGGCCGCCGCCGGCGCCGGCGCCCTGAACACACCGGAACTGCTGGCGATTCTCCTGCGCGTGGGCGTGGCCGGTGAGAACGCCGTCCGGCTGGCGGAACGGCTGCTGCGCGAGGTGGGCGGTCTGAGCGGCCTGCAGCGCGCCGGCCTGGCGGACCTGTGCCGCATTCATGGCGTGGGCGCGGCCAAAGCCACGCAGTTAATCGCCGCCATCGAACTGGGCCGCCGAATCGCGCTGAGCGCGCCGGAAGATCGGCCGGCCATCAAATCCCCGGCGGATGCCGCCAATCTGTTGATGTACCAGCTGGCCGCCCACGAGCAGGAGTATCTGTACGTGCTGCTGCTGGACACCCGCAACCGGGTCATCGGCCGGCCGGTGGAGGTCTACCACGGCTCGCTCAACACCTCGCTGATCCGGGTGGGTGAGATCTTCCGCCACGCCATCAAGGCCAATGCCGCCGCCATCATCGTGGCCCACAACCACCCCAGCGGCGACCCGGCGCCGTCGCCGGAAGATGTGGCCGTCACCCGCGCGATTGTGGAAGCCGGGAAGCTCTTGGATATTGACGTGCTCGACCATCTGGTGATCGGGCAGCACCGCTTTGTATCGCTCAAAGAGCGCGGGCTGGGGTTCTGA
>JAGOBN010000031.1 GCA_017999235.1 Anaerolineales bacterium
GTTCACCGCCGCCACCACGCCCGCGAAGGGCGCGCGCAGCTCCGCGCGGCTCAGACGCAGCCGGGCTTGCGCCAGCGCCAGCTCAGCCTGCGCCACGCTCAGGTCCGCCTGCTGCACTTGGACCGCCGGCAGTTCGGCCTGCAGCTGATCCAGCTGCGCCTGCGCTTGATGAATGCGCGCGTACGCCACGGACAGCGCGCCGGGGTCGCTGGGTTTCTTGGCCTGCTCCCACTGCAACCGCGCGATCTCGGCCTGGTAGTAGGCGGCTTCCTGGTTGGCCTTCAAGCTGTCCAGCGCGGACTGGGGGGGCGCAAACTGCGGATACTCCTCCGCGAAGACCACCAGGTTGTTGTATTGCTCGTTGAGTTTGCGGAAATCCTCGTTGACCGAGTCGTACTTGAGCTTGGCGATCTCGGCCTCCTGCGGGCCGGCGCCGCGGGCGATATCGCCGGCCGAGGCGTTGGCGGCGCGCAGGTTGGCCTTGGCCACCGCTACGTCATCGGCCGAAGGCCCAGCCAGCAGCTTTTGGCGGCGCAATTCCGCGATCTGCAGGGCGTTCTCGGCCTGGGCCACGGCCAACTCCAATTCGACGGCGTCCAGCCGGGCCAGCACCTGGCCGGCCGTCACCGCGGCCCCGCTCTCCACCAGCACCGCCTGCACCGTGCCGGGCAGCAGGAAGGCCAGGTTGGCCTGCCGAATGGGCTGCAATGAGCCGGTGGCGCTGACGCGGGCCGCCAGATCGCCGCGGCGGAGCGGCTCGGTCCGCAAGGCCGCCGCTTGCTGCGCCCGTGCCAGGTCGGCCTGATAGTTTTGATACCAATACCAGCCGCCCACGGCGGCGGCGGCCAGGCCGGCGGCGACGATCCAGCCCCAGCGGGCGCGCAGAAAATTAAAGAGGGCGTTCATCAGGTGTTTCCTGCCGGCGGCTCAGGGGCTGCCAAAAAGACTGATGGTTTCGCGGGTGGTGACGATGGCCACGCTGTCGCCGGCCGCCAGGCCGGCGGTCACCTCGCTGAAGGCGTCGTTGCGCAGCCCGAGCGTCACCGGGATCTCCACCGGCTGTCCTTCGCGCAGCACGCTGGCAAAGGCCTGGCCGCTGGCGCGGTCCCGGCGGATGGCCCAGTTCGGGGCCAGCACCACGTCCCGCACTTCCTTGACGACGATCTCGGCCGTCGCCGTCAGGCCGGCGCGCAAACGTTCATCGGCGCTGGGCAAGACCACCCGCACGGGATAGCTCACCACCCCGCCGCTGACCGTGGCCTGCGGCGCGATTTGTTCCACGCTGCCGCTGAAGGCCTCGTTCGGCAGCGCGTCCACCGTAACCGTCACGGCCTGGCCGGCCGCCAGCCGGGAAACATCCACCTCGTCCACGGCCACATCCAGGTGATAGCGCGCGTTATCCACCAGCACGATGGCCGGCAGGGCGCCCACCGCCACCTCGCCGACCCGCACGTTGACGGCGGCCACCAGGCCATCGAAGGGCGCCGTGATCTGCGCGTCTTTCAGGTTCAGGCGGGCCTGCTCCAGGCTGGCCTGGGCCTGGGCCAACTGCAGCTGCGCGATCTGCAAATCCTCGGCGTTCGGGCCGCGCGTGAGCTTATCCAGCGCCGCCTGCGCCTGTTCCACCGACGCCATGGCGGAGCCGGCCCGGCCGGGGCTGGCCGGGGTCTGGGCCTGCTCGTACCGCTGTTCGGCAATCTGGGCGTTTTGGATCAGCTGTTTCTGCTGGCCCTCCAGGGCTTGCTTCTCCCCGAATTTGCCCTGCTCGATGAGATCGTCGATGCGCTGGTTGACCTGCTCCAGGGAGGCCTGGGCCAGGACCAAATTCAACCGCGCGATCTCCACCTGCTCCTTGGTAGTCCCCTGGCTGGCCTGGTAGACCTGGGCGCGCGCCACTTTAAGGTTGGCCTCGGCCAGAGCGATATCCTCCGGCCGGGGCGGCGCCTGCAGCTGGGCCAGCGCCAGTTCGGCGGAGCGCACGCCGTGTTCGGCCTGCTGGACCGCCAGTTCCAGGTCGGCGGTGTCCAGGCGCGCCAAAAGGTCGCCTTGTTTAACCTCGGCGCCCAGCGCCACCGCCACTTCCACCACCGGGCCGGCGGCGCCAAAGAACAAGTTGAGCTGCGCTTCGGCGGCCAGCGGACCGGTGGCGCTGACCGTGGACAGGATGGCACCGCGGCCGATGATGGCCTGACGCAGCTCGCCGGCCTGGGCGGCGGCGGCCTGCTGCTGGGTTTGCCAGTACCAGACGCCGGCGGCGCTCAGCCCGACGATCATCAGCCCGATTATCAGAAACGTTCGAGATACACGCATGGGTCTTCAGCTCTTTGTGAAATAAAACATGATTATATCGCTATCGGCCGGCCCGCTCAGGTTAGCGGGCCCCTAACGGGCCGCGAGAGGAGGTGCGCTTGCCCGCCCTATCAACTCGTGCTAAAGTTGCGGCATCTTTCACAAACACTCATTAGGCGCGATTATTGAGCGTGGGGAGCCGTTCCACATGAACACCACCACCGTCCCGGATATTGTGGTCAGCCGTTTGCCCATCTATCTGCGCGCATTGTCCCGCATGGAACAGGAAGGCGCGCGCATCGTCTCCAGCCACGAGCTCGGCAAACTGCTGGGCATCAGCTCCGCCCAGATCCGCAAGGACCTTTCGCACTTTGCCAAGTTTGGCAAACAGGGGACCGGCTACAAAGTTCACGATCTAGTCGACCAGCTCCGCCGCATCCTGAAGATTGACCGAGAGTGGAATGTGGCGCTGGTGGGTGCCGGCGACCTGGGCCACGCCCTGGCCCGCTACAACGGCTTCAGCGACCGCGGCTTCCGGATCGTCCTGATTTTTGACAGCGACCCCGGCAAGATCGGCGAGTCGCTCAGCGGTCTGCCGGTGCGGGGCGCCGCCGAAATGGCCACCCTGCTCCCGGAGCACAACATCGTCCTGGCCATGCTGGCGGTGCCGGCCGAGCACGCCCAGGCGGTGGCGGATCAGTTGATCAAGGCCGGCGTGCGCGGCATCCTGAACTACGCCCCCATCAACCTGACCGTTCCGGAGGGCGTGCAGGTGCAGTACATCGACCCGGTGACCCATCTGCAGCGGATGACGTTCTACTGCTGACTGCAAAAATAAAAGCGCCCGGCCGCTGGCGGCCGGGCGTTTATGTTTAAGCCCCGCGCTAGTTGCGCGGCAGAATCCGGCGCAGAATCTCCAGATGCTTGAAGGCGCGGCCGGCGCCCAGCGCCACGCACGCCATCGGGTTCTCGGCCACATAGGCCGGGATGCCCGTCTCCTTGGTCATCAGCTTGTCGATGCCGCGCAGCAGCGCGCCGCCCCCGCTCAACATCATCCCCCGGTCAATCACATCCGCCGCCAGTTCGGGCGGCGTCTTCTCCAGGACGGTGCGGACCACCCCTACAATGGCGCCGAGCGGCTCCTGGAGCGCTTCCACCACCTCATTGGTCGTCAGGGTCACCGTCCGCGGCAGGCCGTTCACCTGGTCCCGGCCCTGGATTTCCAGGGACTGCTCCTCCGCCTGCGGGATAGCCGCGCCCAGCTTGAGCTTAATATCTTCCGCGGACTGTTCGCCGATCAGCAAGCCATATTTCTTGCGGATGTACCCCACAATCGCCTCGTCCAGCCGCAGGCCGCCGACGCGCGCGGTATGCGCGGACACCAGGCTGTTCATGGAGACCACGGCCGCCTGGGTGGCGCCGCCGCCCAGACTGACCACCAGGCTGCCGGTGGGTGTGGCCACCGCCAGGTCGGCGCCGTAGGCGGCGGCCAACGGCTCCGGCAGCAGGAAGACATCGCTGCCGCCGGCCTCCAGGGCCGCCTCCTGCACCGCGCGGCTCTCCACGCTGGTAGCGCCGTAGGGCACGGTGATGATGATGCGCGGCCGGAACAGGCGGAACGGCCCGCAGACTTTCTCGATGATGTTTTGGAGCAGCCGGGTGGTGACTTCGTAATCGGCGATGACGCCATCCCGCAGGGGCCGCGTGACTTCCACGGTCTCCGGGGCGCGGCCGTACATATCCTTGGCCTCTTGGCCCCAGGCCACCACCTTGCTTTCAGCGGTCACCAGGGCGACCACGCTGGGCTCATGCAGGACGATCTCGCCGCCCTCGCACACCAGGACATTGATCGTCCCCAGGCCAATGCCCAGGTCCTTGCCAAACCATGGCATCCGGGTTAAGCCTGACCGGAACGGCGCCGGCGGGCGACGCTGAGGCGGAGCGTGGAGCGGCGCAGGGCGGCTTCGGCGGCCAGATGCGCTTCGGACTCGCGCGGCGCGTTCTTGAGCGAGGCTTCGGCGCGCCGGCGCGCTTCCTCGGCGCGAGCCACGTCAATCTCCTCCGAAGCCTCAGCCGCATCGGCCAGCACCGTCACCAGATCCGGCTGCACTTCCATGAAACCGCCGGCGATGGCGAAGAGCTGCTCGTGGTTTCCCTGGCGCACTT
This sequence comes from Anaerolineales bacterium, assembly GCA_017999235.1. Next base: position 4,456 of record JAGOBN010000031.1, read on the forward strand.
TGAGAATGCCGGTCTTGAGCGACGTCAGGACCGGGGCGTGATGCGGCAGGATGCCCATCTCGCCGGCCGCCCCCGGCGCCACCACCATATCCACGTCACCTTCAAAGACCTTGCGGTCCTGGCTGATAATTTCACAACGGATTGGCATCGCAATCACCCAATCACTCAATCAATTCCAGCGCCTCGTTTCGGAAGCGAATTGGCGATTGGGTGATTAGCCTTCCTGCAGCTTCTTGGCCTTGGCCACGGCTTCTTCCACCGTCCCCACATAGCGGAACGCCTCTTCCGGCAGGTCGTCGTGCAGGCCGTCCAGGATCTCCCGGAAGGAGCGCACGGTCTCTTTGAGCGGCACGTACACGCCCTTGAGGCCCGTGAACTGCTCGGCGGTGACAAACGGCTGGCTGAAGAACTTCTCGATCTTGCGCGCGCGCGCGACCAAGATCTTGTCGTCTTCCGAGAGCTCATCCACGCCCAGGATGGCGATGATGTTCTGAAGATTCTTGTAGCGCTGCAGCACGCGCTGGACCTCGCGGGCCACGGCGTAGTGCTCGGCGCCGACGATGTTCGGGTCCAGGATGCGGCTGGTGGACGAGAGCGGGTCCACGGCCGGGTAAATGCCCTTTTCGGCGATGGAGCGTTCCAGCGCCAGGGTGGCGTCCAGGTGGGTGAACACGGCCACCGGGGCCGGGTCGGAGTAGTCGTCGGCCGGCACGTACACAGCCTGCATAGACGTGATGGAGCCGTTCTTGGTGGAGGTGATGCGCTCCTGCAGTTCGCCCATCTCATTGGCCAGCGTCGGCTGGTAGCCCACGGCCGAGGGCAGGCGGCCGAGCAAAGCCGAGACTTCGGAGCCGCTCATCACGTAGCGGAAGATGTTGTCGATAAAGACCAGCACGTCCTTGCCCTGGTCGCGGAAGTACTCGGCCATGGTCAGGCCGGTCAGCGCCACGCGCAGGCGCACGCCGGCCGGCTCGTTCATCTGGCCGAAGATCATCACCGTGTCCTTCATCACGCCGGATTCGACCATCTCGCGGCGCAGCTGCGTGCCCTCGCGGGTGCGCTCGCCGACGCCGACGAAGACCGAGTTGCCCTTGTGCACGCGGGCCACGGACGAGATCAATTCGGTGATCACGACAGTCTTGCCCACGCCGGCGCCGCCGAAGATGCCGGTCTTGCCGCCTTTGGTGAAGGGCGCGATCAGGTCAATGACCTTGATGCCGGTCTCAAAGACTTCGACGCGCGTCACCTGATCTTCGAACTTGGGCGCCAGCCGGTGAATCGGGCGCTTGGCGGCGCCGTCCACCGGGCCGGCCTGGTCAATGGGCTGCCCGAGCACGTTGAAGATGCGGCCCAGCGTGGCCGGCCCCACCGGCACCTGGATGGCGGCGCCGGTGCCGATCACCACCATGCCGCGCTGCAGGCCGTCGGTGGAGTCCATGGCCACGCAGCGCACCCAGCTGTCGCCCAGGTGCTTCTGCACTTCCAGCACCAGCGGCGTCTGGCCGGGCCGCTGGACCTCAAGCGCATCGAACAGTTCCGGCAGGCTGCCGGCCGGGAACTCGCAGTCCACCACACCGCCGAGGACTTGCACAATCTTGCCGTTGGAATTAGCCATGATGCCTCCGTGCCGGCGCGCCGCGGCGCGCCGTTATTTTTGAGCCTGGGTGAGGGCTTCCGCGCCGCCGGCGATATCCAGCATGTCGCTGGTGATCGACAGTTGGCGGGCCTTGTTGTAATCCAGTTGCAGCGAACTGATCAGATCTTTGGCGTTGTCAGTGGCGTTGCGCATGGCCGTCATGCGCGCGGCGTGCTCGCTGGCGAAGGCCTCCAGCAGCGCCTGGTACACCTGCAGCTGCGTGAAGCGCGGAATGATGACGTCCAGCAGCTCTTCGCGCGACGGCTCGTACGTGAACGCGGCCTGCGGGCCGGGCTGCACCCGCGTCCCGGCGGTGGCCTTGTGGGCGTCATCCGACTCGGGCTGGAGCGGCAGGACCTGCATGACGTGCGGCTCCTGGCGCAGCATATTGACGAAATCGGTATAGATCAGGACCACGCGATCCGTGCGGCCGGCCAGGAAATCTTCCACCAGCAGCCGGCCGATGGACGCGATATCCACAAACGACGGCGCGCTGGGCAGGCCCACGAACTCACCCACCACGTTCTGGCGCCGGCGGATGAGCAGGTCGCGGCCCTTTTTGCCCACAGCCACAAACCGCACCGGCGCCGTCTGCGCGCGCGCAAAGGCCAGCGCCGCCCGCAGGACATTGGTGTTGTAAGCCCCGCACAGGCCCCGGTCGCTGGTGAAGAGCACGACCGTAATATTGCGGACCGCCTTGCGCGTTTGCAGCAGCGGGTGGAAAGCGCCGCCATCGTTGCCGGGCTGCTGGCTGAGGTGCTGCAGGATCTGCAGCGCCTTGGACGCATACTGGCGCGTGGCCAGCACCGCCAACTGGGCCTTGCGGACCTTGGAGGCGCTGACCGCTTCCAGCGCCCGCGTGACCTGGGCGATATTTTTGACGCTCCGGATCTGGAGCCGCATGTTGCGAAGTGATGGCATAGTCAGAGTTGCCGACAGCTAGGCAGTGGTCAATGGTCAGTGGCCGGCGGCGCGAAGCCGGTGGAGGCCAGCTCCGCGCCCCGGTTCACTGTCCAGTTATTAGCTTTGCCAGCCCGCGCCGAACTGCTGGAGGGCGTCTTTCAACCGCGCTTCGGTCTCCGGGCTGACCAGCTTCTTGGCGCCGATATCCTGGCCGACCTCGGGATGCGAGACTTCCATGAAGCGCAGGAAGGCGGCTTCCCAGGCCTTCATTTTGTCGGCGGGGACGGTGTCACAATAGCCGCGCGTGCCGGCGTACATCACCATCACCTGGTTCTCGAGGGACACCGGCTCATACTGCGCCTGCTTGAGGATTTCGGTCAGGCGATAGCCCCGGTCCAGCTGCCGCTGGGTGGCCTTATCCAGGTCCGAGCCAAACGTGGTGAAGGCGGCCAGTTCGCGGAAGGCCGACATATCGCCCTTCAGCTGGCCGGCCACCTGTTTCATGGCCTTGGTCTGGGCGTCGCCGCCCACGCGCGAGACCGAGATGCCGACGTTCACGGCCGGCCGGATGCCGGAGTAAAACAGATCCGACTCGAGGTAGATCTGGCCGTCGGTGATGGAGATAACGTTGGTGGGGACATACGCGGAGACGTCGCCCAACAGCGTCTCGATGATCGGCAGGGCCGTCAACGAGCCGCCGCCGCGCTCATCCGAGAGCTGGGCCGCGCGCTCCAGCAGACGCGAGTGGAGATAGAACAAGTCGCCGGGGTACGCCTCGCGGCCCGGCGGGCGGCGCAGCAGCAGGGATACCTGGCGATACGCCCAGGCATGTTTGGAGAGGTCGTCATACACCACCAGCGCGTCGCGGCCGGTCTCCATGAACTCCTCGCCCATGGCGCAGCCGGTATACGGCGCGATGTACTGCATGGCGGCCGGGTCGTCGGCGGCGGCCAGAACCACGATGGTGTAATCCATCGCGCCGGCCTTTTCCAGAATGCCGAGCACGCGCGCGATCTGGGCCTTCTTCTGGCCGATGGCGACGTAAATGCAGAAGAGGTCTTTGCCCTTCTGGTTGAGGATCGTGTCAATGGCCAGCGCCGTCTTGCCGGTCTGCCGGTCGCCGATGATCAGCTCGCGCTGGCCGCGCCCGACCGGGATCATGGCGTCGATGGACTTAATGCCGGTCTGAACCGGGCGCTTGACGTCCTTGCGCTCGATGACACCGGGCGCGATGCGCTCAATGGGCCGGAATTGGCTGGTGTTGATCGGGCCTTTGCCGTCCAGCGGCTCGCCCAGGGCGTTGACCACCCGCCCCACCAGCGCGTCGCCGACGGGGACCGACGCGATCCGGCCGGTGCCGCGCACCAGCATCCCCTCTTGAATGCCGCTGTAATCGCCTAAGGTAATGATACCGACGGAATCCTTCTCCAAGTTGAAGGCCACGCCGATCACGCCATTCTCAAACTGCACCAGCTCCTGGGCTTTGACGGCGCTCAGGCCCGAGGCGCGAGCGATGCCGTCGCCGGCCTCCAGCACGCGGCCAATATCCTGGGCCTCAATGGTGGGGTTGAAAGATTCAATTTGCTTCTGGATCGAAAGGGTAAGGTCTTTGACGAAATCCGACATGCTAAAGCGCCTCCGGACAAGCTCGCAGGGGTGGTCGCGATCGCTCGGCAAAAATCCGGCCTGGCACACAGGTGGGACCAAGCCGGTAAAGTAACCTAATTAGAGGAGAGCAGCCTAGTTGGCTGGGTTTGCAAGATAATACTTGAAATAATAAGGCTTGTCCAGTGGTTCACAATCACTTTGTACACATTATGGCCTCAAGGTCCAAATTTCAATCAGGCCGCTCGCGCCCTGCCAGAGCAGCCGTTCTCCATCCGGCGTGAAAGCGAAATTCACGGCCGGCCCGCGCCCGGCCAAGTTCCCGGTTAACAGGCCATCCTCAGCATTCCACAGCGTGCCGTCATTGCCCACCACCACCTGGCCGTCCGGGCTGAGCAGCACCGCGCTCGCCTGGCTGTCAAAGGTGGCGATCAGCGTTCCGGACGCCAGCGCCCACATCTCGCCCGTGGCCGCATACAGCCGCGCGCCATCCGGGCTGAAGGCTAAGGCGCCCACGGCGCGGCCCTGCGCGGCCAAGACTTGCGCCACCTGGCGCGTGGCCAGATCCCAGAGTTCCACCGTCCGGCCGCGCGCCACCGCCAGCAGCCGGCCATCCGGTGAAAAGCTCAGCTGATCCGGTTTGGGGAAGCTGCCCAGGCTGAACAGCACCCGCTCCGGCGCCAACCCGAAAATATTGAGCACCGTCCGCCCCCCTGACCGGTTCCACAGGGCGTACCGGTCGGCGGCCCGGCTGAGCGTAAAATACTGCGGCAGGCTGTATAGGTCGGAGGCCGCGCTCGCCAGGATCTGGCCGGTCTCCACATTGAGGATGGATAGCTGGCCGGCCTGCAGCACCAGCAACAGCGAATCGCTGGCATACGCCAACGCCGCCGGATACCAACTGCCCGGCAGGGTGGTCTCCAAGACCCCGGTAGCCGCCACGCGAATCTCGAGCGCGCCGTCGGCGGCCGGCACCGCCACGGTCCGGCCATCCGGGCTGAGCGCCATCAGAGGCAGGCTGTCCGTGGCCGTGCGCGCCAGCTCCCGGCCAGTGCCATAATCCCAGACGCGCGCCACGCCATCGCCGGTTAAAGAGTAGAAGTATTTTCCCGCCGGCCCCAGGCCGAACACCGGGGTGTGCGCTTCCCGGTCGCGCGCATACTCTTCCGCATACAGCCCGGTCAGGGCGCTCAAGCGCAGCAGACTCCCGGTCCGCAAGCGCACACTCCGGCTGCGGGCCGGGTCTACGGTCCAAACATAGCTGGAACTGCCGATCAGGCCCGTGCCGCGCCGGTTGGTCTCCTGATAGAAGACCAGCAGTTCTCCGTCTGGCAGATAGCCAAAGCTGAGCGGGTATTTGGTGGGGATGTCGATGGCTTGCGGCAAATACGGCGCCCCATCGGCGCTGATGGTGAAGAGCCGGCCGCCGCGCACCAGGCTCTCCACCACAAAGGCGCGGCCATCGAAATACGTGAGGTACTCGTCGTCCGGCGAGACGGCGGCCGGCAGGGTGTTGCCCGTGATCGGCTCGCGCACCCGGCTGCCGTTGGCCACATCCCACAGCCAGATGGAGCCGCGCGTGTTGACGCCAGGGAAAGAAACCACGAGGTAAGCGCCGTCCGAAGTGAAGGTCAGCCCGGTAAAGCGGGTATAGCTGCCGGGGCCGGCCGCAAAGGTGCGCTCCACCCCATCCGGATCTATCACCGCCACCCCATCCAGGGCTTTGGCGTCCGGGGTCAGCCGGCCGCCCAACGCCAGCCGCGCCCCATCCGGGCTGAAGGCGGCGGCCAGGATGCCGGTGCGCTGATAATCTTTAACGACCGCGCCGGTCTCCACCTCCACCAACTGCAGGCTGTGGTTCAGACCGCCGATCAACGCCCGGCCCTGGGCATCAAAGGTCAAGACAGCGGCATCCAGGAAGGCCGCTTGCTGCTCCAGCGTGGCGCCGGCGTAGATCAGGGCGTTCTCCGTGGTGTTGACGGCCAAATAGCGCTCATCCAGCGACCAGACCGCGTCTCGCAGCCGGCCGCGGCCGAGGTGCCGGGTGATGGCGAACAAGGGCGCGTTGTCCACCGTCATGGCCTGCGGCCCAAACGCGCGCGGCGCGCTCACCGCCGGCGGCCGCACCGCCCAGGTGTACACGCGGCCATCCGCCGTCCGCCACAGCAGCTGCCGGCCGTCGGCCGCGAACAGCAGTTGGACCGCCGGCGCGCGCAGGTTGGCCAGGGTGGCGAGCCGCTGGCCGGCGACGGCCGACCACACGGCGCCGTTATCCTCCACCAGCAGGGCGCCGTCCGGGCTGAGGGCCAGCCGGGCCGTCGTCAGCGCCAGCCGCTGGTCAAAGAGCGGCTGACCGTCCGGCAAGGACCAGGCATCGCCGCTGGCCGCATACAACCGGCGGCCATCCGGCGCAAACACGATGCCAAACGGCCGGCCGGACCGGCCGCGCAATTGCGCCGTCCGCTGGCCGGTCGCCAGGTCATAGAACTCCACGAACAGGCCGGTGGTGACGGCCAGGGATCGGCTGTCCGGCGAAAATTGATATTCCTGCGCGCCGGCCTGCACCCGATAGCGGTACGCTTCTGTCCCGCCGGCCGCCTCCACCACCACCACATCGCGGTCCTGGCGCAGCGCGAACCAGCGCCCATCCGGGCTGACCTCCAGCCCCTCGCCCAGCACGTTATAGCGTTGGACCAGGGTCTGCTCGGCCAGGTTCCAGCGTTCCACGCCGGCGCGCGCTTTCAGCAGCAGCAGATCCGCGCCCAAGTACGCGGCCTGGGTCACGGTCTCCGGGTTGAGAAAAATCTGATAAGCGTCCACCAGCGCGCCGGTGGCGGGGTCCAGCAGTTCGACGCCCGTGTCGGTCAGGGCCGTGAACGTGCGCGCGTCCGGGCTGAGCGTGAGGGCGGCCAGCGGCGCCGGCCCAAAATTGGCGGCCTGCGGCTGGGCGGGGTCCAAGATCAGCCGGCGCTCCAGAACCGCATCCGCGCCCCACCAGCCCAGCACCGTGGCGCTGACGATATTGGCGGCGGTGAGCGGCCAGCGCTCCGGCGCGGTCAGGCCGGCCTCGGCCGGTTTGACATGCGCCGCCAGCGCTTGAATGCCATACAGCATCACCGGGCCGGCGGCGCCGCTGCGCGGGCTGGCATACCACACCAGGCCGCGTCCATCCGGCGTAAACGCCAGCCGGCGGGCCGTCTCGCCCAGCGCGCCCAGGTATTGGCCGGTGGCGGCGTCCCACACCGCGCCGTCGTAAGCGACCGCCAGCGCGCCATCCGGGCTGAGCGCCACGCCGGGCGCCGGGTCGAACGCGGCCAGGCGGCGGCGCGTGGCCACCTCCCACACATCGCCGCTGGAGGCCGCCAACCGCCGGCCATCCGGCGTGAAGGCCAGCCCCGTCACTTCCGGACCGTGGCCGCCAAAAGAACCCGGCGCCGGCTGACCCGTCTGCATGTCCCACAGCGTCACGACGGAGCGGGAGGCGATGGCCAGGTAGCGGCCATCCGGCGTAAAGACAAAGGGCTGATACGAATCGGCCGAACCCAAGTTGAACCGCAGTTCACCCGTGGCCACGTCCACGATCTGGATGTATTTGCCCTGCACGGCGAACACGCCGGCCGGCCCGCTCACGGCCAGGTGCTGGGTCTTCTCATCGTACGGGCCGTATTCGCTGCGCTTAACGCGCGCCGCGGTATCCCACAGCTCCACCCAGTACAGCGGCCCGCGCTTCACCAGGGCCAGCACCTCCGCGCCGGCCAGGAAAGCGGCCTCAACCACGTTGCCGCCGGTGGTCACCTCCGCGCTCAACTGATTGCGGACGAGGTCGGTCACGGCCACATTGGCGCCGTTCCAGGTCAGGACGCGGGCGCCGTCGGCGCTCAGGTCCATGCCCAGGGACACGCTGACCAGGCTGGCGCGCTGGCCCAGCCGCGGCAAGTTGAGCGACCCGATCGGGTCCGTGGTCAGGGCCGCGGCCGCGCCGGCCGCCGGCGTACCGCCGGCCAGCTCCTGAGCCTGGGTGTCCACCGCGTACAGACGGACGGCCTCGCCCGGCGCCTGGGCCAACAGCAGCTCACCGCCCCGCACAAATTCCAGCGTCCCGGCGCCGGTCAGCACGGCCGGATAGGTGTTGTCGACCCGGGGCAGCACGTGCCCCAGCAGCGGCAGCGTCCCGGCGCCGTCGAGCGCCCAGATTTCGCCGTTCCCGCCGGCGATGACGGCGGCATTGGCGCTGACCGCGATCCGCTGCAAACCCACCGGGCTGTTAAAGGTCGCCACCGTCCGCCCGGTTGCCGCCTCCCACACATCGCCGCTGGCGGCCACCACCCGGGCGCTGTCGGCGGTGAAGACCAGGCTGTTGATGGCCTTGTTGCGGCCCGGCAACGTCCGCTCCACCCGGCCGGTCGCCAGGCTGTACAAGTCCACGTCCGTGCCCACCGCCAGCGCCACATAGCGGCCGTCCGGTGAGAAGGCATAGGCCTGGTTCGCGCCCTGGTCGCCCAGGTTATACAGCCGCTTGGTCGGCCGATGGTAGACCGTCAGATACTTGGCGCGCACCGCCACCCATTCCCGGTCTGGGCTGAGGCGCATCTCCCGGGCCGGCGGCGGGAAGAAGGACAGGCGTTCCACCACCCCGCCGGCGGCAAAATCCCACACCTGGATCTCGTTGGCCAACAACACCAGCGCTTGCTGGCCGGTATAGCCCAGATCCAGCGGCCGGCCCTGGGCGACGAGGAAGCTCTTGGTTTGCGCCTGACTGACGCCGGCGGCCACGTCCACCACCAGCAGGCCGTTCAACGCCGCCTCATAGACCACCGCCGTTTGGCCATCCGGGCTGAGGGCGGCCAAGACGCCGGGATCACCGGCCTGCCAGACGGCAAAGGCGCGCCAGCCGCCGGCGTTTTCCGCGTTGATGAGGACGGGCGCCGGCGTGGCGGTGGGCGTGAAGAGCGGCGTCGCCGTGGGGGGCTGGGTGGGCGGCCGCGTGGCGGTGGGCGAAAGCGTGGGAGTGGGCGACCTATAGGGCGTGGAGGTGGGATAGGGCGTGCTAGGCAGCCCGGCCGCCACGCGCCGCGGCGGGACGGTGGCGAGGCCCAACGCGCTCAAGGCCCGGTTGTTCAG
>JAGOBN010000538.1 GCA_017999235.1 Anaerolineales bacterium
GGCCGGCGGCCGGCGCCGCGCCGGCCTTGCGCCTGGAGAGCCGCGTGGCCGCGCTCTATGGTGATTCGATCAGGGCGCTGGTGCGCGCCACCCTGGCGCGCCTGGGCGCCGCCGATCTGGACGTGATACTGGAGGACACGGGCGCCCTGCCCTACGTCCTCATGGCGCGCGTCGAGGCTGCCGTGAAGCGCCTGCGGCCCGAGCTGCAGGCCGCGGCCCTGCCCGAGATCAGCGCGCCCCGCGCGCCTACGCCGCGCGACCGGCTGCGGCGCTCGCGCCTGTATCTGCCCGGCAATACCCCCAAATTCTTCGTCAACGCCGGCCTGCATCAGCCGGACGCCGTCATTTTGGATCTGGAAGACTCGGTGGCGGCGGCGGAGAAGGATGCGGCGCGGCTTCTGGTCCGCAACGCCTTGCGCGCCGTGAACTTCTACGGCGCGGAGGTGACCGTGCGCGTCAACGCCCGGCCGGCCGGCCTGGAGGATATCCGCGTCCTAGCCGGCCACGGGGTCCAAGCCTTTATCTTGCCCAAGGTCGAGACGGCCGAGGAGATCCTGTCCGCCGCTGCCGCGGCCGGCCCCGTCCACCTGATCCCCATCCTCGAGAGCGCGCGCGGCGTCTTCAATGCCCTGGCGATTGCGGAAGCGTCGCCGCAGGTGGCCGCCGTGTCGATCGGCCTGGAAGATTACACCGCCGATCTCGGCGCGGCGCGCACGCCCGAGGGCCGCGAAAGCCTGTGGGCGCGCAGCCAGGTGGTCAACGCGGCACGGGCGGCCGGCGTCCAGCCGCTGGCCTCGGTCTACGCCGAGGTGGACGATCTGGACGGCATGCGGCGCTTCGCGGCCGAGGCGCGGGCCTTCGGCTTTGAAGGCGTGGCCTGCCTGCACCCGCGCCAGGTGGCGGCCGCCCACGCCGGCTTCCGGCCGGGGCCGGACGAGGTGGAACAGGCGCGCCGGATCGTGGCGGCGCTGGCGGAGGCGCGGGCGGCCGGCCAGGGGGTCGTGGCCGTGGATGGCAAGATGGTGGACGCGCCGGTGGCCCTGCGCGCCCAGCGCGTCCTGCGGCTGGCGGAGGCGCCATGACCGGATTTATTGAGAACGCGGCCGGCCGCCGGGTGCCGGCGACGGTTAACGGCCGCGCCGTGACCGCGTATCAGGGCGTCGGGCGTTTTGTGCCGGCCGGCCGGGCGGCCGCGCCGCCCCTGCGCTCGTGCGCGCAGTATCCGGCCAACGGCGATAAGCGCGCCCCCTCGCTGGCCGAGGCCCTGCGCCGGGCCGGTCTGCGCGATGGCATGACCCTGGGCTCGCACCACCACTTTCGCGACGGCGACCGGCTGATGGCCCAGGTGTTCGCGGCCGCCGCCGAGCTGGGCGTGCGCGATCTGGTGTGGCAGCCCTCGGCCACGTTCGCGTGCCACGCGCCGCTCATCGCGCACCTGGAGAGCGGCGTCCTGCACCACATCGAAGGCAGCCTCAACGGCCCCTTGGGCCGCTATGCCTCGCGGGGCCAGATGCGCGGCGCCGGCGTCCTGCGCTCGCACGGCGGCCGCTACCGGGCGCTGCAGGACGGCGAGGTGCGCGTGGATATCGCCGTCATCGCCGCGCCGGCCGCCGATGTCTTCGGCAACTGCTCGGGCGTGCGCGGGCCGGCCGCCTGCGGGCCGCTCGGCTTCGCGCTGGCCGACGCCGAGTACGCCGAGCACGTCATCGCCGTCACCGACACCCTGGTGCCGTTCCCGTGCGCGCCCTGGCAAATCGCCGGCAACCGGGTGGACCAGGTGGTGGTGGTGGACCAGATCGGCGACCCGGCCCGGATTGTGTCCGGCACCACCCAGCTCACGCGCTCACCGGACCGTCTGCTGATCGCCGAGTACGCGGCGCGCTGCGTGCGCGATACCGGCCTCCTGCGCCCCGGCTTCTCTTTTCAGGCCGGCGCCGGCGGCACCAGCCTGGCCTTCACCGTGTATCTGGCGGAGATGATGCGCGCCGCCGGCGTCACGGCGCGCTTTATCCGCGGCGGCACCACCCGCGTGCTGGTGGAACTGCTGGAGGCCGGCCTGACCGATTATCTGCTGGACGGCCAGGCTTTTGATCTGGAGGGCGTGCGCTCCCTGCGCGAGCACCCCGAGCGGCACATCGCCACCAGCCCGTTCACCAGCTACAACTACCACGGCAAGGGCAACTTCGCGGCCCTGTTGGATGTGGCGGTGCTGGGCGCCACCGAGGTGGATCTGGATTTCAACGCCAACGTGGTCACGCACTCGGACGGCTGGCTGCTGCACGGCATCGGCGGCTGGCAGGACGCGCTCTTCGCCGGCTGCACCATCCTGACCGTGCCCTCCTTCCGCGACCGCGTCCCCGTCATCCGCGACCGGGTGACGACGCTGTGCGGGCCGGGCGAACTGATCGACGTGGTGGTGACCGAGCGCGGCGTGGCCGTCAACCCGCGCCGGCCCGATCTGGTGGAAGCGCTGCGCGGCTCGACCCTGCCGCTGCGTTCGCTGGCCGAGATCAAGGCCGAGGTGGACGCGCTGTGCGGCGGTCCGCCGGCCAACCCGCGCCTCGGCGACCGGGTTGTGGCGGCGGTCGAGTGGGTGGACGGCACCGTGATTGATTGTGTCCGCCAGGTGGTTGAGGATTAGAAGTTTGGGGTTGGGGATTTCCCAGAGATGAACCATGCGCGTCTCCATCATTCTGCTGATCAGCCTGAGTCTGCTCACCGCCTGCGGCACGCCGGCCGCGCCGGCCGCGCCCGCGCCGCCGACTGAACCCGCCATGCCGACGGCCGCCGCCGCGCCGGAAGGCGCGCTCGAAGAACACAGCTTCCCGTCAGAAGTGCTGGGGCGCGAACTGCGCTACGCGCTGTATCTGCCGGCCGGCTACGCCGAGTCCGACCAGCGCTATCCGGTCTTCTATCTGCTGCATGGGCGCGGCGACAACCTGGCCAGCTGGGCGCGCGTCAAGCCGGAGCTGGACGCGCTGATCGCGGCCGGCCAGCTCCCGCCGCTGGTGGCGATCCTGCCCGACGCGCCCGCCAGCCAGCGCGGCAGCTACTACGTCGACTCGGCCTATGCCGGGGACGGCGAGCCCGGCGCGCGGGTGGAGACCGCTTTCTTCACCGAGCTGCTGCCGCACGTGGAAGCCGCCTACCGCGTGCACACCGACCGGGCCGGCCGCGCTATTGGCGGCTACTCGATGGGCGGCTACGGCGCCCTGCGCTACGCGCTGGCGTATCCGGAGTTGTTCGCGGGCGCGCTGGTGCTCAGCCCGGCCGTCTACACCCCCCTGCCGCCGGCGGATTCGAGCGCGCGCGAGTTCGGGGCGTTTGGCCAGGGCGCCGCGTTGTTCGTGGAGGCGGTCTATGAGCGGCAGAACTACCCGGCCCTGCTGGAGCCGTTCGCGGCCACGGGCCTGGCCCTGCGGCTGTTCATCGCCGTCGGCGACGACGAATACAAAAACCCCGACCCGGCCGATTACCAGCACGACATCGACCTGGAGGCGCATCTGATTTTCAACCGCGTCGCGCGCGTCCCCAATATCACGGCCGAGTTCCGGGTGCTGGACGGCGGCCACGGCTGGGACGTGTGGACGCCGGCCTTTGTGGAAGGCGCCCGCTGGCTGGGCCAAACCCTGCGGCCGCCGGAGTAACCCAGCCGCGTATGGCAGC
>JAGOBN010000539.1 GCA_017999235.1 Anaerolineales bacterium
GGGGCCAGCGTCATCGGGGGCTGCTGCGGCACCACCCCCGCGCACATCGCCGCGATGCGGGCGGCCCTGGACGCGCCCCCGCCGGAGCGCCCCAGCCGCGTGTGGGCGGTGGCCGGCGACGACGACGTAGAAGAAACGCCGGCCAGCGCCACGCCCCTGGCCCAGAAGCTGGCCGCCGGCCGGCTGGTCATCACCGTGGAGATGGACCCGCCCAAGGGCCTGGAGCTGCACAAGCTGCTGGCCGGCGCGCGGGTGCTGGCCGAGGCCGGCGCGGACGCCATTGACGTGGCCGACACCCCGATGGCGCGCATGCGGATGAGCGCGTGGGCGGTGGCGCACCGGCTCCAGACCGACCTGCACCTGGACACCGTGCTGCACTTCCCCACGCGCGGCCGCAACCTGCTGCGCGTGCAGGCCGACCTGCTGGCCGCGCACGCCCTGGGCTTACGCAATTTGTTCGCCACAATGGGCGATCCCACCGCGATCGGGGATTACCCGACCGCCAACGATCAATATGACCTCGTGCCGTCTGGCCTGATCAAGCTCATCAAGCAGGGCTTTAACCTGGGGCAGGACCACGCCGGCACGCAGCTGGGTTCGCCCACCTCGTTCTTCGTGGCCTGCGCGCTCAACCTGTGTCCGGCCGATCCGGAAAAAGAGATCAAGGCGCTGCGCAAGAAACTGGAGGCCGGCGCCGATTTTGCTTTGACCCAGCCGATCTACGACCTGGCGCCCGCGCGGGCCTTCCTGCGCCGCTATGAGGACCACTACGGCCCGGTGACCTTGCCGATCCTGGCCGGCGTGCTGCCGCTGGCCAGCGCCCGCCACGCCGCGTTCCTCAACAATGAGGTCCCCGGCATCGTCATCCCAGACGCGATGCTCAGGCGCCTGGACCAGGCCGGCGAGGCCGGCGCCCAGACCGGGGTGCGGATGGCGGGCGAACTGCTGGATGAATTCCGGACCGTGCCGCAAATTCGGGGCGCGTATCTGATGCCGCAATTTGGGCGGTTTGACCTGGCGGCGGAGATCATCGAGCACGCCAAGAGCCGTCCGTAAGACTCCCGAACAAAAGGACTCCCCCGATGGCGCGTTTCCAGCTCGCCGCCCAGCCGCCGTTCAATTTTTTATCCGTCGTGCATTCGCACGGCTGGTATCAACTCGCGCCCAACACCTGGGATGAGGCCGCCGGCGCGCTGACGACGGTGACGCGCCTGAGCACCGGGCGCGTCCGGCGCCTGACTTGCACGGCCGCCGGCGCGGGTCTAGCCGTCACCGTGCCGGGCCGGCTGAGCCGGCGCGAGCAGGCCGAAGTAACCGCGCAAGCCGCGCGCATGTTTAATCTGGCGGCGGATTTCTCCGCGTTCTACGCGCTGGCGGACGCGGAGCCGCGCCTGGCGCATGTGCGCGGCGACGCACACGGCCGTTTTCTGCGCGCCCCCACGCTCTTTGAAGACGTGGTCAAAGTGATGCTGACCACCAACATCCAGTGGGCGGGCACCAAGCGCCTGGCGGCGGCGCTGGTGGCGGCCTTGGGGGAGCCGGCGGACGAGACCCCGGGCGGGCCACGCGCCTTTCCGACGCCGGAAAACATCGCGCGCCGGCGCGAGAGCACCCTGCGCCGGCTGGGGCTGGGCTACCGCGCCCCGTATCTGCTCACCCTGGCGCGCGGCGTGGCGGCCGGGGAGATAGAGCTGGAGGCGCTGCAGGACCCCGCCCGTCCGACCGAGGACCTGCGCCGCGCGCTGTTGGCTTTGCCCGGCATCGGGCCGTACGCGGCCGCGACATTATTGGGGCTGTTGGGACGTTACGATTATATTGGCGTGGATACGGAGGCCGTGAGCGCCGTGTCGCGGGCCTTTTATGCCGGGCAGCCCGTGGGCGCCAAAGAGGTCAACGCGGTCTTTGAGCGCTGGGGGCCGTACAAGACGCTGGCCTATTGGTTTTGGGATTGGTCCGGCGAGCAGCAGTCGCCGATGGAGGCCTGGGAGGCGCGCTAAGCGCTACTCGGTCAGCGCCCGCAGACCCGCCAGGATGAGGTCCAGGCCGGCCTGCCAATCCCCGATAAAGGCGCCGGCGTTGAACTTCCCGTACACGCGGCGCAGCACCGGAAATTGCTCGGCCGGATACTGGCTCAGGCGGGTGAGCATCGTCGCGCGCTCATCCAACTCGCCGGCGGCCGCCCCCAGCGCATACCCGTGCAAATAGTCCACAATGACGTCGGCGGCCAGCACCGTCAGGCGCGGCGATAGGCCGGCGTCCGCCAGAGCCGCGTACAGCGCTTCGTTGGCGGGCAAAGCGGCCTCCGCGCCGGCGTCCGCGTCGGCGGCCAGATGCCGGGCCAACAGCGGGTGGGCTTGAATCAAACCGTGATACGCCCGGGCAAAGCTCCGCACCCGGTTTGGCCAGGGCGCCCCGTCTTCCACCGCCACCCGGAGTTCCCCAAACACCAGGGCGATTACGCCTTGCAGCAAGGCGCGCTTCCCCGGCACATAATGATAAAGCGCCATCGGGTCCACGCCTAATTCGGCGGCCAGCCGCCGCATACTCAGCGCCTCTACGCCCGCGGTGTCGATCAGACGCAATGCGGTGGTGACGATGACGGTGCGCGAGAGGGACGATTGCCCTGATTTCGGGCGGCCTCGAGGACGGCTCATGCTGCTCCTATGTTTCCTTGACAAATTCTACATCGTATATTATTACCTAGTCAAGCTATTCAAGAAGGAGTCGCCATGTCACCGACCGCAGCTCAACCATTATCTGGGCAAGTGGCCGTGGTCGCCGGCGCCACCCGGGGCGCCGGCCGCGGCATCGCGTGCATGCTGGGGGAGGCCGGCGCCACCGTCTACTGCACCGGGCGCAGCGTGCGCGGCCAGCCGGCTTTTGAGGGCCGGCCAGAGACCATTGAAGAAACCGCCGAACTGGTGACGCGCCGCGGCGGGCGCGGGATTGCCGTCCAGGTGGATCACTTGCAGGAAGCGGCCGTCCAGGCGCTCTTTGAGCGCGTCCACGCTGAGCAGGGCCGGCTGGACGTGGTGGTGAACGACATCTGGGGCGGGGATCCGCTCACCCAGTGGGGCAAGCCGTTCTGGGAGCTGAACATCGCCGACGGCCTGCTGATGCAGCAGCGCGGCGTCCACACCCATCTCATCACCAGCCGCCATGCCGCGCCGCGGCTGGTGGCCCAGCGCCGCGGGCTGATCGTGGAGATCACCGACGGCGACACGCCAGCCTATCGCGGCAACTTGTTTTACGACCTGGCCAAAGCCTCGGTGATCCGGCTGGCGCTGGGGATGGCGGAGGAGCTGCGCCCGCACGGCGTGACCGCGCTGGCGGTGACGCCGGGGTTCCTGCGGTCGGAGGCGATGCTGGACCTGTTTGGGGTGACGGAGGCCAACTGGCCGGCCGGCGCCCAGCGTGACCCGCACTTCATCGCCTCGGAGACGCCGTACTTTGTGGGCCGGGCGGTGGCGGCCCTGGCCGCCGATCCGCACGTCGCCGCCAAGGCCGGCGGGGTGTACAGCTCCTGGGGCCTCTCGGACGAGTACGGCTTTACGGACGTGGACGGCCGGCGCCCGCACTGGGGGCGCTACTTCGCCGAGCACGTCGCCAAAGCTTAGGCGGAAATAAAACGGGCCGGCTCCTGGCTGGAGCTGGCCCGCGCAT
>JAGOBN010000540.1 GCA_017999235.1 Anaerolineales bacterium
GCCGGCTTCGCCTTCCCCTTTGTCCACCAGAACCTGACCAACGGCCAGAAGACGCGCATCATCGCCGCCGAGCCGGCCTCCTGCCCGTCCTTGACCAAGGGCCAATACACCTTCGATTACGGCGATACCGCCCAAATGGCGCCCATCGTCAAGATGCACACGCTCGGCCACACCTTTATGCCGCCGGGCATCCACGCCGGCGGCCTGCGCTACCACGGGATGAGCCCGCAGGTGAGCGCGCTGGTGGACCACGGCGATGTGGAAGCGCGCGCCGTTCATCAGCTGGCCACGTTTGAGGCCGGCGTCCTGTTCTCCAAGACCGAGGGCATCATCCCCGCCCCGGAGTCCAACCATGCGATCCGCGTCGCCATTGACGAGGCCCTGGCCTGCAAGCGCGACGGCGTTAAGAAAGTGATCGCCTTCAACCTGAGCGGACACGGCCACTTCGACATGGCCTCCTACGACGCGTATCATCAGGGCCGG
The DNA here is from genome assembly GCA_017999235.1 of Anaerolineales bacterium. Next base: position 484 of record JAGOBN010000540.1, read on the forward strand.
CTCGAAGATTACGAGTATCCGGCCGCCCTGGTGGCCGAGGCGATGCACCATCTGCCCCAGGTGGCCGGCTGAGCGGCGCGGCGCTGGGCCATTAAACGCGCTGGCGGCGGCCTCCGTGCGGAGGGCCGCCGCCAGTTTTTTGGGGATCAGATTACGCGCTTATGGCGCGGCCGGCGGAAAATCAAACTCCGCGCTGATCCCATTGACGGTGACTGTGTAGCGGCCCGGCTCCACGTTCGCCATGTTCAACGGCAGCGCGAGCCGGTAAGGCAGGCTGTCCGGCCGGCACTCCGCCGGGGTCTGCGCCTCGACCGTGAGGCTGAACACGCGCCCATCCAGGGTCTGCGTGATCTGACTGAGCTGGGCACACGGCGTGGGCAGGCTGATCCCGATGACGGCGTTGACGGGATAGGGCGAGCCCCGGCCAAACTCAACGGCCACGTCGTCCACCTGCACCGGGCGGCTCAGCGGATCGGTCCCGCCGACGGCTTGGGCGGCCAATGGCGCGCACGCCGTCAGCGCGGCGCCGGCCAGGCTCATCAGCACGATGAGCTGCGGGATGGATTTCAAACGAAACATGTTCTGGCTCCTGAGTAAACGTTGGTTGTTCTTGACGCTGACTGTAGCGGCGGCTGGTTACGGGAGTATGGCGGCGCCGCTACCATTTGGTCACAGCGGGATGACGGCTTGGTAATGGCTGATTACCGCCGGGGCGCGGCGCGCCGGAAGGCGGCGGCGCAACCCCGCCCCCCAGCCTGCGTAGACATTGGAGAGGTGACTCATGCCGCATGGCCGCCGACGTTATCGCCTGTCTTCACAGGCCCGTGACGCTCAGAATGCGATTTGGTTGCTTGGTTTAGGGGTGCTGTTCTTCACCGGCCGTTGGTGGCCCGGCATCTTGATCGTGATCGGGGTGAGCATGGTTGTCGGCGCCCTCGTCCGCCGCCTGGAGCTGCCCGATGCCCCGCCGCCGCCGCTGGCGTCGCCACCGCCGCCGACCCCCGCGCCAGCCAGCCCGGCCGCGCCGATACACACAGTGCCGCCGGCCCCCCGGCCGCGTCGACTGCCGGATCAATGTCCTTATTGCGGGGCACCGCCGCGCTCTTTGCCCCAGCGCGACATAAATCCAAACCTTTGTCCCTTTTGCGGCTCGGATTTATCCGCAGAGGCCCAATAAAAAATGAGCCAGGGACGGGTCAAAGACCGAGTTCCTGGCTCATTTATGTTACCGGCGCAATTCCCCCTCGCGCCGGCGCGCCTTGGTAATCTCGTGGAGCGCGCTACGATATTTCTATGGATGAAACTTCGCTAACTCTAGGTTGGCTTGACATTTCCGTCAACGAGGCTTTCCCATCAACCCGGCGGGGTAAATCCCCCCAATTTACCTGAGCGCCTTAGGAATTGGGATCCAGCCCGCCAGCAAGGTGCCAGCCCCTGGCGCGGAGGTGATGGTGAGTTCGCCCGCCAGGCTGGCCAGCCGCGCTTCCATGGAGATCAGGCCATAGCTGTTGCGCGCCTGGGCGCGGGCCACATCCCCATCCGAAAAACCGCGGCCATCATCACTGACCGCGAACACCAGCCGGTTGGTGCGCGCCGCGAATTCAATATGCACGTGGCGCGCGTGCGCGTGCGCGACGATGTTATCCAGGGCCTGCCCGACCACCAGGTAGATCTCGTGGCCGGCGGCCGCCGGCAGGAACCGGTCCAGGTTCGCGGGCAGCCGCAGATGAATATCCAGGCCGGCGCGCTGGCGGTAGCGTTCGGCTTGACGCTCCAGCGCCCGGGTGAGCCCCTGCGCCAGTTCGGGCGGGGCCAAATCCAGGCGGATCCGCCGGACCATCTGGGCCACCGTCTCAATTTCATTCATGCCGCGCTCCAACAGCGTGGCCGCCTGCGCCAGGTCGTGCGGTTGAACCTGGCGCGCCGTCTCCAACAACAATTGCAGGCCGCCCAGCCGCTGCTGAACGGTGTCATGCAAATCCTGGGCGACGCGTTGGCGCTCGCGCTGCTGGGTTTCGGCCAGCCGGGCGGGGACCTGCCGGAGCTCGGCCATCTGTTGAGCCGCGAACAATAAAAGCGCGGCCTGCTGGGCGATCAAGTCCACAATCTCCAAATCGCGCTCTTCAAAAATCTCTTCATTGGCCGGCCGCCCCAGCCCCAACAGGCCCAGTTGGTCGGCCGCGCTCCACAAGGGCGCGATCACGGTGATCCCGGCCGCGCGCAAGGGCTGCCGCCACGCCTCCTCCAGGGCCGGCGTATCCACGGCGCTGGGCCGGATTAGTTCCGCGGGCCGGCCGGGCAGACTGGGCGGCGCCGGCCACGCGCCCGCCTGGCCCGCCAGCTCCAGCCGGCCCGCGGCTGGATTCCACAGCCAGACCGCGGCTTGCTCCACCTGGAACCGCTGCACCAGTTCCCGCGCGATCTCATTGGATAAGTAAGTCAGGTCCGCTACGCCGGCCAGCCGTTGGCCAAAGGCGCGGGCGGTGGTGTAACTGCGCCGTTCCCAATGGAAATAGTGGCTCAGCCAGCCGCCCCAGGCCGTCTGGGTGCTCCAAACGGTGCTGGCCCCCAAGGTGGCGGCGAAAATCGGAAGAAAGGCCACGCTTAAAGGCAGCATGGCCTGGCCCAAGCTGCGGCTCACCCCCCAGGCGCCAAAACTGGCCAGGAGCGCGCTGGCCGTCAGCACCGCCACCAGGCCAAAGACAGGGTGGAAAACCTGGAGGGATTTGTAGCGCAGGATGGCGAACGTAAACGCCAAGGGGACGGTCAAGAGCAGATAGCGCGTATCCAGCCCTTCCAGGAACATGGTGGCCGGCAGACGCATCGCCTGTCCAATAAACAAGGTCAGAAATGGGCTGGCGCCCAGCAGCCCCAGCCAAATCACCCCGGCTTGCCGGCGCGCCGCCGGCCGCTGGCGGCCCGTCAACGACACCCATGCCAGCCGGACCACCACCGCCACGATCCCGGCTGAAAACAGTCCGGTCTGAGCCAGGGCGCCGGCGACCCGATCCACCTCCGCGGCCAGCGGCGACCAGCCCCAGAACGTATCCCAGAGCGCGGCGCCGCCAAAGGCCGCCCCGACCACCGCCGCCGCGCCATAGATCAACAGCAAGACCGGCCGGCGCAGCCAGCGGCTGGGATACGGGAAGATCAACGCCAGGTGAAATAATGCGGCCCCG
>JAGOBN010000541.1 GCA_017999235.1 Anaerolineales bacterium
GGCCTACGTAGGTCAATTCGGCGTTGACGGTGAGCAGGTCGCCGACGTGGATCGGCTCCTTGAACAAGACCTGATCCACGGCCACGGTGACCACCGGCCGGCGGCTGTGGCGCATGGCGGCCGAGGCGCCGGCCTCGTCCATCAGGCGCATCACGTAGCCGCCGTGGACGTTGCCCAGCGGGTTGGCCTCCGCCGGCGGCATCATCAGAGAGAGCGTAATCCGGGACGCGCTGACAGGTTTGGGGTCCATGGTTTACCGCCGAGGCGCGGCCGCCTCTTTATTCCCCGATGTCCTTGGCCGCCGGGTCGGCGTCCAGGGTGTGCAGGCGCTCCGGCGCCTCCTCGAAGACGTCCAGGTTCTCAAAGCCGGTGTCGCCCATCAGCGGCGGCAGCGGGACGGTGGCCGGCATGCGCCGGCGCTCCAGCGGCCGCGCGGGCGGCCGGCGGCGCCGCTCTGGGGCCGTCATCAGGCCGCGCGGGCGCAGGACGCGGAAATCCCGCGTCAGCTGGCCGGCGTACTCGCCGGCCACCGAATAGACGCCGCCATCGTGTTCCACCCAGCCGATCCATTCGCCTTGGGGATTGTAGAGATAGCCGTCCACCAGCATCCCCGCCCACTGACCGCGCGTGGTGTATAAAGGAAACTCAGCCATGCGCGTGATTATACCGACGAGCGCCGGCCGGCGCGAACCGGGTCAGCGTCCCAGCCGGGCATACAGCGCCAGGAGCTGCCGGGCGGCGTCCGCCCACTGGAAGTGCGCGGCGCGCGCGAACCCGCGCTGGATGAGCGCCGCGCGCTCGGTTTCGGCGTTCACCAGCCGGCCTAGGGCGGCGGCCAGGGCCGGCACATCATACGGGTCAACGAGCCAGGCCGCGTCGCCGGCCACTTCCGGCAAGCAGGCGGCTGTGGAGGTGACCACGGGCGTGCCGCAGGCCATGGCCTCCAGCAGCGGCAGGCCGAAGCCTTCATACAGCGAGGGATAGGCCAGGCCGCGCGCGGCGGAATACAGGGCCGGCAGGTCCGCGTCCGCGATGAAGCCAGGGAAGCGCACCCGCTCACCCAGGCCCAGGCGCTCCACTTCCGCGAAGATGGCGTCATACAGCCAGCCGCGGCCGCCGGCGATCACCAGCCGCAGCTCGGGCTCGGCCAGCTGGGCGAAGGCCTGGATCAGGCGCACATAGTTCTTGCGCGGCTGCAAGGTGCTGATGCCCAGCAGAAAAGGCTGCGCGCCCAAATGGTAGCGGGCGCGCACGGCGGCCAGCGCGGCCGGGTCGGTCACCGGCCGAAAGCGCGGCTCGACGCCGCAGTAGAGCACGGTGATGCGCTCGGCCGGCACGTGATACAGGTCCATCAGGTCGCGCCGGGTCGCTTCAGAATCGGCCAGCAGGTGCGTGGCGCGCGCCACGGAGCGCGGCACAACGGTGTTGAGGTAGGCGCGCAGGCCGGGCGCCGCCGACTCGGGATCGCGCACAAAGGAGAGATCGTGGACCGTCAACAGCGTCGGGGTGCCGCGCCGGACCGGCGGCAGAGTGAAATCCGGCGAGTGGAACAGATCCAGCGGCCCGGTGAACACTTCCACCGGCAGCGGCAGGCGGGCGCGGTGCCACACGCGCGCCAGCCAGATATCGTGGACGGGCAGGGCAGTGAGGTGAAAGTTGGCCGGCAGAGCGGGCAGCGGATGCGGGCGCGTGCGCGAGGCGAAGAACAGCCGGTAGGCGTGTTGAGGCTCGGCGGCGGCTAGAGCGCGGACCAGTTCGCGCGTGTAGCGGCCGATGCCGGCGCCCTGGGAAACGGCGGCGGTAACGTCAAGCCCGATCCGCATCCTTGCCTTCCGGCGCGGGGGGCGCCTTGGGGCCGAGGGCGCGGCGGACGTACTCGATCAGCGATTTTGAGTTGATGGGCTTGGTGAGGAACGCGTCGGCGCCGGCGGATTGGCTCTCCATGCGCGTCTTCTGGTCCGCCTTGGCCGTCAGGATGACCACCGGCAGCGAGCTGGTGGTTTCGCTGGCGCGCAGCTTGCGCAGAATTGTGAAGCCGTTGATGTCCGGCATCATCAGGTCGAGCAGGATCAGGTCCGGCGTGCGCGTGCTCAGCCAGTTCAGGGCTTCCTGGCCGGAGAGCAGCGAATGCGCCTCGAACCCGGCGTGGCTGAGGATCATCTTCATGATCATCGCCAGATCGGGGTCGTCGTCGACAATGAGAATGACCGGTTTATTTTCGCCCGACATCACGGTAGGTCCAGTAGCGATTCACAAAAAAGTTCCAGAACAGCAAGACCCCCACGCGGCAGACCAAGGCGAGATTGCCCGCCAGATTGAATTGTAGCGTGGACAAGCCCATTGCCGCAACCAGGCTCTTGGCGGCGGTCAGGGCCACGCTGAAGATCGGCACGCCCAGGACCAGGCCCACCACGCTGACCAGGGCGAATTTGGTGATCTTCTTGGCTTGGTTGGCGTCCCGGGCTTCCGGGTAGATCCACAGGTAATTCCACAGGAAGTTGCTGAGTACGGCCGCGCAGAACGACAGCGTCTGCTCGACGATCTCCGGATGCGTGCGCAGCGCTTCCAGGGGCAGCAGGTTGGCGGCCACCCACGGGCCGACGCCCAGCCAGTGGAACAGATTGAAGCCGCCAAAATCCACCGCGAACCCAAAAGCGCCGACGATCAAGAATTTGATAAAGCGTTTGATTTCCACCGGCTGCCGGCGCGCGAGGGTGAGCAATTTAACCACGGGGGTGCTGTCCGTTAATGTTGAGAGCATACATCAGTCCTAGATAGGCGCCCAACAACAGATCGTTGTTGTTGACGTGCAGATTATCCACGAGTTGATGAGTGAGCAAGTGCGCCCAGACCCCCAGCAACCCCACGGCCAGCCCGCGCCGCCAGCCGGTTTGGCGCCGCGTGAGCCGCAGGGTGAGGATAACCACAATGCCCCAAAACACCCCATAGGCGGCTAGTCCTAGCGCCCCGGTCTCGGCCCAGGTGTGTAAATAGATGTTGTGCGCGTGGCCGAGGCTGTTCGGCCAGTTCACAAGCTGATAATCGGCATAGGCAACGGAGTAATTTCCCAGGCCCACGCCCAGCCACGGCCGCGCTTCGATCATGCCCAGCGCCGCCTGCCAGTGCGCCAGGCGTTCCACCAGCGCGAAATTGGCGTCGGTGATGTGGGCGCCGCGCACATCGGTGACGGCCGCGAAATCCACCACACTCGCCAGCCGCGCCGTGACGCTGGCTGGCAGCAGGCCGGCCGCTGCCAACAGCCCGGCGCCGGCCAGGCCGCCGGCCGCCAGAGCCAGCCCCACGGCCCGCCGCCGCGGCCAGGCGAGGACCAGGACGAGCGCCGCCGCGCCGGCCCCCAGCCAGGCGCCGCGCGAGAAGGAGGCATACAACCCGGCCAGCAGCAGCCCGGCCGTCAACGCGCCCACCGCGGGCAATGCCCAGCGCCGCCAGCCGCCGGCTTGGCCGGCTGGCCGCCAGCCGCCGGCCAGACCCACCGCCACCGGCCAGATCAGGCCCAGGAAGCCGCCAAAGGGGTTGGGTTGTTCAAAAGTGCCATAGGCGCGGAAGTGGCCGTCCGGGAGTTGAAAGCTGGCCGGGCCGGCGCCGCGCAGCCCAAATTGCCAGAGCCCCAGGCCGGCCTGCAGCGCGCCGGCGAGCAGCAC
>JAGOBN010000542.1 GCA_017999235.1 Anaerolineales bacterium
GCCCAGACCACCTGGCCCGAGAACACAAAGAAGATGGCGGCGGCCACATTGACACTAAAAGACACGGCCTGCTTGAGCGCGTTCAGGCGCGTGAGATTATCGTCCAGCGTCAGGCCCAGCACCGCCAGCACGATGACGCTCACGCCGGCCCCGAAGTAACCGCCGTAGACGGCGGCCAGGCTCACCGGCAGCGTTACCCAGGCTTCTGGAACGGCGGCATGGCCGCGCTGCGCGGCGCGGCGCGTCAGCCAGGCGCGCACCGGGTCTTGCACCGCCAGCAGCCCGGACGCGCCCAGGATCAGGAATGGCACGAGGGCGCGAAAGACGCGCTCGCCCGTGTTGAGCAGCAGGATGCCGCCCAGGATGCCGCCGATGACGCTGGCCGGCACCACCAGCCACAGCCGGCGCTTCTGATCTTTCAGGTCCTTCCATTGGGCCAGGGTCGCGCCCAGATAGCCGGGCGAGAGCGCCACGGTGTTGGTGACGTTGGCGGCCACCGCCGGCAGGCCAACCGCCGTCAGCATCGGGAAGGTGATGAGCGTGCCGCCGCCGGCCAGGGCATTCACCGCGCCGGCCGCCGCGGCGGCCAAGATGATCAGCAGATAATCAATGGGGCTCATACGGGGAGTATCCTCGCTCGGCCGGCCGCGCGCGCTGCGTTGGCGGCGCCAGAGCGATGGGATTATACGCCCGGCCAGCCGCCCGGGGATTAAGCAATGCCGGATACCTTGATTGTTCCCGCCCACGCAGTCCGCCGCGAACTGGTGGTCGCCCGCTCGCGCTTCATCGCCACCTTGGCGCCGGCTTCCAGCGTGGAGGCCGCCCAGGCCTGCCTGGCCCGCGTGCGCGCCGAGTTCGCGGACGCCACCCACCATGTTCCGGCGTATCTGATTGGCGGCGGGAATTCCGCCCTGGCCCACTGCTCGGATGATGGCGAGCCCGCCGGCACCGCCGGCCGGCCGGCGCTGGTGGTGCTGCGCGGCAGCGGCCTGGGGGATGTGGCCGTGGTCATCACGCGCTATTTTGGCGGCACGCTGCTGGGCGCCGGCGGCCTGGTGCGCGCCTACACGGAGGCCACGCAGTTGGCGGTGCAGGCCGCGCCGCGCGCCCGCCAGCTACTCGGCCAGGTGCTGCTGCTGGCGGCGCCGTACGCGTGGCTGGAGCGCCTGCGGCGGTTGGTGAGCCGGCACGGCGGCACCATCCAGGATGAAACCTTTGGCGCCGACATCACGCTGACCCTGCAATTTCCGGCCACCCAGACCGCCGGCTTCCAGGCCGAACTGCGCGACCTATCCGCCGGCCAGCTTCAGGCCGAGCACATCGAGAACGTGGTGCTGCGGGTGCCCATCGCGGCCCCCTAGCCCGCCGCGGTCCGCAAAACCGGATTATAATTTTGAGGCCAGCTCAAGGGGTTGAGCGCCGGCCGTCCCCCGGCCGAGTTGGAATGCCCAGGGACGCCGCCGCCCCGCCCCGCGTTTTGCGCCGCCGCCCACGCCCCCACTTACACCTATGTTGCTGCTCCCCTTACTGCACGGCCCCAGCGGCCCACTGGATGAGATCGTCGCCGTAATCGGCTCGCTGATCCTGCTGTACATCGTCATCCGGCTGATCTTTTTTGAACGCGAGGACGGGGACCCGCCCGATGCCAAGCCGCCCGCGCCCAAGGAGTGAGCGCGACCCGCGCCGCGCGCGGTAATCGGCGTCCCAAAAGCCCTGGAGTTTGGTAGACTGTGCGCGCTTGTCTCCTCCCCCCTCACTCCAGGAGCTTCCCATGGCCCTTCACGCCCTCGCCGGCCAACCGGCCCCGCGCGCGATGCTCGTCAATGTGCCGCGCCTGATCGCCGCGTATTACACGGTTCAGCCGGACCTGGACCAGCCCGAACAGCGGGTGGCTTTTGGCACTTCGGGGCATCGCGGCACCGCGCCGAAAGGCTCGTTCAACGAACAGCACGTGCTGGCCATCTGCCAGGCCCTGTGCGAATACCGGCAGGAGCGCGGCTACAGCGGGCCGCTGTATCTGGGCATGGATACGCACGCCCTGTCGGAGGCCGCCTTCACTACCGCGGTGGAAGTGTTGGCCGCCAACGGCGTCGAATTGTTCATTCAAGCCGGCTTGGGATACACCCCCACCCCCGTCATCTCCCACGCCATCCTGGCCTACAACCGCGGGCGCACCGCCGGCCTGGCGGACGGCATCGTCATCACCCCCTCCCACAATCCGCCCGAGGACGGCGGCTTCAAGTACAACCCGCCCAGCGCCGGCCCCGCCGACACCGGCACCACCAAGATCATTCAAAACCGCGCCAACGCCATCCTGGCCGGCGGCCTGAGAGAAGTGCGGCGTCTGCCCTTCAACCGCGCCGTGCGCGCCGCCAACATCCACGCCTACGATTATGTGACACCCTACGTGGCGGATTTGGCGCAGGTGGTGAACCTGGACGCCGTCGCGGCCGCCGGCCTGGCGCTGGGCGCGGACCCGCTCGGCGGCGCCGCCCTGCCCTACATTGAGCGCCTGGCCGAGGTCTATCGCCTGAATATCGACATCGTCAACCGCGAGGTGGACCCGACCTTTCGCTTCATGACCGTGGACCATGACGGCAAACTGCGGATGGATTGCTCCTCGCCCTACGCCATGGCCGGCCTGATCAGCCTGAAAGACAAATACGCCGTGGCCTTCGGCAATGACCCGGATGCCGACCGCCACGGCATCGTCACCCGCAGCGCCGGCCTGCTCAACCCCAACCACTTCTTGGCCGTGGCGGTTTGGTATCTCTTCCAGAACCGCCCGCAGTGGGGGCCGAACGTGGCGGTGGGCAAGACCCTCGTTTCCAGCTCGATGATTGACCGCGTGGCCGCGCACCTCGGCCGCACCCTGCGGGAAGTGCCGGTGGGCTTCAAGTTCTTTGTGGACGGCCTGCTGGATGGCTCGCTCGGCTTTGGGGGTGAGGAAAGCGCCGGCGCGTCATTCCTGCGCCAGGATGGCAGGGTGTGGACCACCGACAAAGACGGCCTGATCATGGACCTGCTGGCCGCCGAGATCACGGCCGTCACCGGCCGCGACCCCGGCGAGCACTACCGTCAGATCGAGGCGCAGTTTGGCAGCTCGGTGTACGAGCGCATGGACGCGCCGGCCAACGCGCGCCAGAAGGCCGTGCTGGGCAGCCTCAAGCCGGAGATGGTGGAGGCCGCGGAACTGGCCGGCGACCCGATCACCGCGCGGCTCACCCACGCGCCCGGCAACAACGCCGCGCTGGGCGGATTGAAGGTGTGCACGGCGCAGGGTTGGTTTGCGGCCCGGCCGTCCGGCACCGAGGATATTTACAAGATCTACGCTGAGAGCTTCCGCGGGCCGGATCATTTGCGCGCCATCTTCAACGAAGCGCAAGTAATCGTCGGCGCCGCGCTGGCCCGGGCCGGCTAGTCAGCGGCACTCATGGAACGCCCGCCGCCGGCCGAATAGGCCGGCGGTTCGTTTTAAGTGGATTGGTTCACAAATCTTCAGGCGTACAGGGTCGGCTTTCTACAAACGGTCTATGCAAAAAGTGACACTTGTCACTGTGAACACATGACTTTCATGCATGAATTTCGCCGCTAATTTGGGTCTAATAGCCTCCATATGGGCGGAGAGAACACCCACACCACCGAGCTCCCTTCCAATC
>JAGOBN010000543.1 GCA_017999235.1 Anaerolineales bacterium
ACGCCGCCATGCGCGCCGTGGGCCTGGAGCCCATCGCGCCGCCCATCCGCGGCGGCACGGATGGGTCACGGCTCACCGAGCGCGGCCTGCCCACCCCTAATCTGTTCGACGGCGGCCACAACTGGCACGGGCCGCTGGAATGGGTGGCGGTGGCGGATATGGAAATGGCGGTGCGCGCGTGCGCGGAGCTGGCGCAGTTGTGGGCGCAGCGCGGCGCCGATTTCCCCCGAAGCTTCTCGCGCCGTTAGCGCCGCAGCGCGGGGCGCTGCGGGAAGGCGAACGGCCCCGCCGTTCGCCGTCGTAATTTTCTGGAGGTTCTCGTGTTGATAGCGCCGCAGGGCGGAGCGCTGCGGGAAGGCGAATGGCGGGGGCCGTTCGCCGTCGTAATTTTCTGGAGGTTCTCGTGTTGATAGCGCCGCAGCGCGGAGCGCTGTAGTTAATCAAACGGCTCCGCCGTTCACAGTCCTCTCGTGCGACTCGCAATCGTCTGCCAATCTTATCCCCCCATGGTCAGCGGGGCCGCCATTGTGGCCAGCCGGCTGGCGGAAGGCCTCGCGCGGCGCGGCCACACCGTGCTGGTCCTGGCGGCCAGCGAGCGCGGGCCGGCCTACACCGTCGAACAGGATGGCTTGCGGGTCACGCGGCTGGCCTCCTGGCATAACCCCTGGCGCGTCGGACAACGGTTTGTAGCCTGGCCAGCCGGCCGCGTGGCCGCCGCGCTGCGGGCCTTTCACCCCCAAGTCGTTCACTCGCACGACCCCACCGGCGTGGGCCTGGCGGCGCTGCTGGCTGCGCGCGCCCTGCGCGTCCCCACCGCGCTCACCTTGCATCAGCTGCCTTGGTTTGTGCCGGCTTCACTGCCGGCCTGGGCGGCCGGCCCGGCGCGCCCGCTGGAAGCGGCGGTGTGGGCTTACTATCGCTGGCTGAGCCGGCGCGTCGGCCGGCTGATCACGCCCAGCGCCGTCATCGCCCAAATTGTCCGCGCCCAGGGCGCCGGCGCGCCGCTCTCGATCAGCAACAGCGTGGACGTGGAGCGCTTCCACCCTGACCCGCCGGCGCCGGAAGAGGCCGCGCGGCTGCGGCAGCGCTACGGGCTGGACCCGGACCGGCCGATCCTGCTGCATGTCGGCCGGCTGGACGCCGATAAGCGCGTGGATTTGGTGCTGCGCGCCGCCGCGCACGCGCTCCGATCCGTGGACGCCCAGGTGCTGATCGTGGGGGATGGCCGGCGGCGGAAGGCGCTGGAGGCCCTGGCCGCCCAGCTCCACGTGCCGGCCCGGTTCACCGGATACGTGGCCGGCGACGGCGACCTGCCGGGGCTGTACCGGCTGGCCGCGGTTTTTGTGACGGCGTCCGAAGTGGAGATCCAAAGCTCGGTGGTGCTGGAGGCCGGCGCCTCCGGCCGGCCGGTGGTGGCGGTGCGCGCCAGCTCGATGGCGGAGTTTATTGAAGACGGGCGCAACGGCTATTTGACGCCGGCCGGCGACGCGGCCGCCCTGGGGGCGCGCGCGGCGGAACTGATCCGCGACCCGGCGCGCGCGGCAGCGCTGGGCCGCGCCGGCCGGGAACTGGCCCAGGGCCACGCGCCGGCCGCCACGCTGACCGCGCATGAAGCGGTCTATGCGGAACTGAGCGGTGCGCCGCCTTCATCTTTCCCCGCTCTTCCCGTATAATGGCCTCTTGTGTCCGGGTGGGTCCGGCGCGGCGGAGACCTTTGAACCCCGTCAGGGCCGGAAGGCAGCAGCGGTAAGAAGTCATCTCTGGGTGCCGCCGGGTTGCCTGCCCGGACACATTTTTATGGACCGCCGCTTTGCCCTCCTCTTGGGTGGCCTGGCGCTGGCACTGCTCGCCGCCGGCGTCTACTTCCAAGCCCGCCGCCTCATCACCGTGCGCGCCGACGGCCAGACCCGCCAGCTGACGACTCACGCCGCCAGCGTGGCGGACGCGCTGCGGGAGGCCGGGGTCGTGCTGGACCCGGCTGACCGCCTCTGGCTGGGCGAGGCCCCAATCCAAACGCCTATCACCGATACCCGTCTGACCCTGCCGCCGGCCGCCGTCCTCAGCGTTGAGCGGGTCGGCCAGGTGCGCGTGGACGTGGACGGTCAGCTGCAGGACCGGCGGACGCAGGCCACCGAACCCGCCGCGATCCTGGCGGAGGCCGGGGTGTTGCTCTACGCCGGCGACGAGGTCTGGGCCGACGGCCGGCGCGTGGAACCGGGCCTGAAGTTGGCCGCCACCCCGCGCCAGCTGGCGGTGCGGCGCGCGTTCAGCATTTCAATCAGTGACGGCGGCGCCCCCTACACGTTTCAGACCGCCGCGCGCACGGTGGGCGAGGCGCTCTGGCAGGCCGGCGTGCGCGTGTACCAGGCGGACCAGGTGGATCCGCCGGCTGGCGCGCCGCTGGCCCCGGACATGAGCATCACGCTCACGCGCGCGCCGCTGTTAACCATCCAGGCTGATGGCCGGACCGTGACGGTTCGGGCGTTGGCGGCCACGGTGGGCGAGGCGCTCGCCCTGGCCGGCCAGCCGTTGGCGGGCGCCGACTACAGCGTGCCGGCCGCGGCGGACCCGGTGCCGGTGGACGGCGTCCTCCGCGTGGTGCGCGTGCGCGAGGCGCTGTTGGTGGAGCAGATCGCCATCCCGCGCGAGACCGTGTATCAAGCCCTGCCGGAGGTGGCGATCGACACCGTCCAGACCTTGCAGGCCGGCGCGGACGGCGCCCGCCGGCGCACAGTGCGCGTGCGGTACGAGGACGGTGTGGAAGTCAGCCGCGCCGCCGAGGCCGAGAGTGTGGCCCAGGCGCCCGAGCCGCGTGTCATCGGCTACGGCGCGCAGATCACGCCGCGCGTGGTGGAGACGCCGGATGGGCCGCTGGAATACTGGCGCGCGTACACCGTCTACGCCACCTCGTATTCGCCGGCGCGCGCCGGCACGCCGCGCACCGCCCGCAACTACGGCATCACGGCCAGCGGCCGGCCGCTGGTGAAGGGCCTGGTGGCGGTGGATCGGCGGTACATCCCCTTCGGCACGCGCATGTACATTCCGGGCTATGGCTTCGCGCTGGCCGCCGATACCGGCGGCGGCGTCAAAGGCCGGTTTATTGACCTGGGCTACGACGACGCCAACTATCAGCATTGGAGCCAAATCGTGACCGTGTATTTTCTGACGCCGATCCCGGCCGCGGACCAGATCGTGTGGATCATCCCCGCCACGGTGCCGTAATGCGCCCCCTGCCGGTTCCCAGCCTCCTGCGCCGCTTTAACTTACAGCCCAAGAAGAGCCTGGGGCAGAATTTCCTGGTGGATGAGGCCGCGCTGGCCAAGGTGGCCGGCGCCGCCGAACTGACGCCCGCCGACACCGTCCTGGAGATTGGGCCGGGGGTGGGCAGCCTGACGCGCCATCTGGCGGCGGCCGCCCAGCGGGTGGTGGCCGTGGAGCTGGATCAGAGCTTGTGGCCGGCGCTGGAGTTCGTGCTGGAGCCGTACCCCAATGTCACGATCTTTCACGGCGATATCCTGCACATCGACCTCGCCGCCCTGGAGCTGCCGGCCGGCTATAAGGTGGTGGCCAACATCCCGTATTACATCACCTCGGCCGTCATCCGCCGGCTGTTGGAAGCGCCGGCGCCGCCGGCCCTGATTGTGCTGACG
>JAGOBN010000544.1 GCA_017999235.1 Anaerolineales bacterium
ACCTGCCCCAGGCGCTGGAGGCGGTGAAGCATGGCGCGGCCGGCAGCTGGATGCTGAGCCAGCGCGGCCCGCAGGTGCTGGCGCGGGATTGGCGGCCCGGCTTCACCATTGATCTGCAGGAAAAGGACTTGCGCCTGGTCCTGCAGGCCGCCGACCAATTGGGCGTGCCGCTCCCGGCCACCAGCCAGGTCTTTCACTATTACCGGACGCTGCAGCGGGCCGGCCTGGGCGGGGAGGGCAACCATGCGCTGGTGAAAGCGCTGGAGCGGCTAGCCGGCTTTGAGATCGGGGCGGCCGGCGCGGCGTAGCCCGCTATCCGCCGCCGGGAATGGCGGTATACTCCGCCGCAATATGTGCGGACGCTTCACCCTGACGGTTGATCCCAGCCAGCTGGCCGCGGCCTTTGATCTGGCGGCGCCCCCGCCGCCGGAACTGGTCCCGCGCTATAACATCGCGCCCACGCAGCCGGTGGCCGTCATCGCCAATACCGAGCCGCGCCGGATCGAGCTGTTTCGCTGGGGGCTGATCCCGATGTGGGCCAAGGACGCCAAGATCGGCCATTCTTTGATCAACGCCCGCGCCGAGACCGTGGCCGAAAAGCCGGCCTTTCGGGCGGCCTTCAAGCAGCGGCGCTGTCTGGTGCTGGCGGATGGTTTTTATGAGTGGCGGCGGGAGGCGGCCGGCAAGACGCCCATGTATATTCAACTTAAGGATGGCCGGCCGTTTGCGCTGGCCGGCCTGTGGGAGACCTGGCAGACGCCGGCGGGCGAGACGTGGCGGACCTGCACCGTCATCACGACGACGCCCAACCGGCTGATGACGCCCATCCACGACCGCATGCCCGTCATCCTGCCGCCGGCCGCGTATGCCGCCTGGCTGACGCCGGGCAGCCTGCCGGCGGTGGAAGCGCTCGCGCTGCTCCAGCCCTACGATCCGGAGGCGATGACGGCGCGGCCGGTCTCCACCCGCGTGAACAACCCGCGCGTCGATGCGCCCGATTTGCTGGCCGGCTGAACGCGGCCGCTGGGTGTGACCAGGCCGGACGGGCGCGCTGAGCCGCTTGTTGGAAAGGACCCGTTGATGCGCACTTCTGTCTCCCGCCGCTGGCTGGCGGTCTGTGTGAGCCTCATCCTGGCGGCGCTGGCATGCGTCCGCGCCGAGCTGCCGATTTCCCCCGCGGACTCGCAGATCACGCCGCCGGCGGGCGGCGCGGAAGCCACCGCGCCGGCGGCTCCCACCCCGGCGGGCGGCTCCGGCTACCCGGCCCCGGCGGAGACGACGGACACGCCGGCCCTCGCCGTCCCAACCCTGGCGGCACCGACCGGCTACCCGGTGCTCGAGGCGCCCACCGCCACCGCGGTCATCCAGCCGCCGCCCACGGACACGCCCGCTCCCACCGAGACGCCGCCGCCCACGGACACGCTCGCGCCGCTGCCCACCGTGCCGCCGATTACCAATACACCGATCCGGGTGGTGACCGCCACGTCGCCGGCCAGCCCAACCCCGGCCGCCCCCACGGCCTCCGCCAATCCGACAGCTTCCGGTGCGGTGACCCCGACCGGGCCGCTGCCGCTGCCCAGCGGCTCGCAGAGCATCCAGGCCTTTACCGTTTCCAACGCCGGCGGGGTGGTGGTCGGCCGGCCGCAAGATTTGCGCGACGAGCGTGAAGACACCTGGGCCAGCTTACGCGGCGGGCCGGCGGCCTGGGTGTTCACCCTGGATGCGCCGGCCACCCTCGTGGGCGTGCGGCTCTTCGCTCAACGCGATGGCAGCGACCCCACCACCCTGACCAAGATTGAAGTCAGCGCGGACGGCAGCGCCTGGACGACGGTGTATCTGGGCCAGGGCAACTGCGGCGTGCCAAACTGCGATGAGTTGCCGCAAAAGGTCTATACCGAAATTGGGTTTGGCGCCCAGCCCGGCCAGTTTGTGCGCGTGACCGGCGGGCCAACGCGCTTTGCCTTTGGGGAAGTGCAGATGGCCGTGCTCCCGTAAGCGGGACCCGGATTAAACAACCCGCGCAGGCCGCGTTATTCGCCGGCCTGCGCTTTTGTTTTAATCACCCGCGGCCGGCATTACAGCGGGCGCGTCTCGACGGTCTCGGCGCCGGCGGCTTCCAGTTTGCTCTTCAGCTCTTCGCCCCAGCCGGTGGTGGAGTTGGGGAAGCGCAGTTGATAGCGATTCTGGTTCGCCTCAAAGACCACAAACTCAAACGGGTCCGCGCCGGGATAGGAGGTCAACAAGCCGTGCACGCGCCGGATGAGCCGGGCGTCGCGGTCTCGATCGCCGGAGGCGCGCAGGGTCACCACCACGCGGCAGGCCGGCCGGGCGGGCGCCGGCGCCGGCCGGACCTCGGCGCGCAGCGGCCGTTTGATGGGTGCGGGGACCGTGCTAGACCCGTTCCCATTCCCATTCCCATTGCCGTGGCCATTGAGCTGGGCGGGCGCGGCGGCCGCCGGCGCGGGCGGCGGAGGCGGATCGTCCAGCGGTGGCCAGTCGTCGTCCGGCGGCGGGGGGACATAGTTGGGCGGCAGCGCCGGTTCTTCGTCGGAGGCCGGCAGCGGCAGCTCGTCGTCGGTCCAGATGATGGATTGCACCGGCGCGGGTTTGGGCGCCGGGCCGGCCGGCCGCTGGTAGCCGGCGGCCAGCTTGAAATCCTGGCGCAGCAGGTCCACTAGAATTTTCACCGCGCCGCCGCCTTTGGCGTCCACCTTGCCGTAGATCACCACAATTTGTTCGACGGCCAGCCAGGTGTTGACCTCTTTCCAGAGTTTGGGAAAGATCACCAGATCCAGCGAGCCCTGCAAGTCCTCGACGGTGACGAACCCCATCGGGTCGCCCTTCTTGGTGACGTGCGAGCGCAGGCTGGTGACCACGCCGGCCAAGACCACGGGCCGGCCATCCTCGGCCTCGCCCAATTGCTGGCTGTAATGCGTCACCACCTGCTCGAGCTGATCCATGACCGGCTGGAGCGGGTGATCGCTGACGTACAGGCCGATCAGTTCCTTCTCCCATTGCAACAAAACGCGGCGCGGGATATCCACTTTGACCTTGGGCAGCGGGACGCCCGCGAAGCCGGCCGCGGCGCCGGCCGCCGAACCAAAGAGCGTCATCTGGCCGGCCTCCACGGCGCGGAAGTGGGCGGCGCTGGTGTTGACGATCTGGTCCAGCGCCTCCAGCATCACGGCCCGACCCCCGAAGCGGTCCAGCGCCCCGACCTTGATCAGGGACTCCAGCGCCCGTTTGCCCACATGGCGCAGGTCGGCGCGCTGGCAGAGATCATCCAGGGACGTGAACGGCCCGCCCTGCTGGCGCGCGTCCAGAATCACTTGGACCGCGCCCTCGCCCACGTTTTTGATGGCCGCCAGTCCGAAGCGGATGGCCGCCGGCGACGCGGCGCTCTTGCGTTTGGCCGCCGGCGCGGCGGCGGGCGGCGCGTCCTCGATGGAGAAGTCTAGCGCGCTGTGGTTGACGTCCGGCGGCAGCACCTGGAGGCCCAGGCCGCGGCAGTCCTCGATGTACAGCGCGACGTTTTCGGTGGCGTGTTTGTAAGCCGAGAGCACGGCCGTCATGTATTCGGCCGGGTAGTGGACCTTGAGGTACGCGGTTTGGACCGAGATCACGCCGTAGACGGCGGCATGGCTCTTGT
>JAGOBN010000545.1 GCA_017999235.1 Anaerolineales bacterium
CTGGTCATCATAAACGGGGGCGCTAAACGTGAAGGGGCTGATCGTGGCGGTCAAAGCGCCGGCCGGCAGCTGGCCCGTGTACTCCAGCGCCACGGCCGCGCTCTTGAGTTGAGTCATCAGGTCTTCGGCCACGGCGGCGTCCACGGCGGCCGCGCCGGGCGGCGGCTCGTACAGCAAGCCATCCAGGCTGGCCGCGCCGTCGTCCAGGCTCCACCACACGTCCGAGGGCGGCTGTTGGCCGGCCTTGGCCGCGTCCGCTACTTGGCGGGCGGCAGCGTCTATGCCGGCCTGATATTCCGCGCGCGCCCCGGCCACGTCGCCCTTGGCCAGCAGGGCCAGCGCCAGATCGAACTGGATCCACAGGTCGCCGCCGCCGGCCGCCAGGGCCAGACGGTTCATGGCCACGGCGTCATCCAGCCGGCCGAGCAGATAGTAGTCCCAGGCCAGTTCGCCGGCCACGTTGGCGGCGGTGTTGCCGTTGGCGCGGGCGGCCTCAAAATCGGCGGCGGCCTCGGCCAGTCGGCCGAGCGCGCCCTGGGAGCCGGCCCGGGCGACGAAGGCATTGGCGTAATCGGGCGAGGCGGTGAGGGCCTCAGTGAAAGCGGTAAGCGCCTCCTCATGCCGGTCCTGGTAAGCCAGGCCCACCCCGCGCGCGTAAGCGTCGATGGCGCCGGCCTGGTCGCGCCGGTCCGCCACCGGCTGAAAGAAGGCCAGGGCCGCCTGGGCGACGGCCACGATGGCGATCACGCCGCCGACGCCGGTGAAGATCCAACGGGTGGCCGGCTGGTTGAGGGTCGCGGCCAAACCAAAGAGGAAGAGCGCGACGGCCAGCAGGGTGATGTGGAAGACATAGGCGTTGGCCTTGGCGTCCCAGGCGTCCTTGACGACCGCGGCGGCCAGGTATCTCTCCGTCAGGGCCGTGATCTCCACCACATAGGTGTCGCTCTCGTACTGGGCCGCGTTGGGTTCGCCGGTCTCGGGGTTGAAGTACGGCTCGGCTAGGAGCGGGCTGAGCGTGGTCAACTCATCGCGCACGGCGCGGTAACGGTCGGCGGCGGCCAGGTCCTCGCGGGCCTCGGCCGAATCGGCCAGCAGGTTGAGTTCATACCAGGCCTGGTAGGCGCGGTTGTAATCGAAGTTCACGCGGGCGTCGCCGCTGACGCGCCGGCCGAAGGCCTCAAAGGTGTAGCGCCGGGCGTCGCGGTTGGCGCGGTCGTCGCGCGCGCCGGCGTCGCTCTGCAGGAAGGCAATCACGGTGGCGGCCAGCGTGGCCAGGGCGATGAGCACCGCCAACAGGCGTTTAAAGCGTTCGTCAGTCATGGCAGTGATCCTCACAGACTCATTTCAATCCACACGGCCAGCGCAATGCCGGCCACCAGGATAGTGGCGCCCAGGCCGGTGAGCACATATTGCAGCCGGTCGGAGGCCGCCTCCACCAGGGTCAGCAGCACCAGACCGAAGGCCAGCAGGGCCACATCGGCCAGGAGGTAGTTGGAGCGGTCACGCAGTTTGTCCGCCTCCTGGAATTGCGGCTCGGGGTTGAGGTCCTTCTCCCGGCTGGCGTCCGACCACAGCTCGCCCAACTGGCGCTGGAGGTCATAGGTGCCGTCGCGGTTGAGGAACTTGTTGTCGAACAAGAACTGGTTGGCCAGCGCCAGGTCGCGGGCGTTGGCGCGCTCGATCTCCAGGTCGGCGGCGGCCGGGTCGGCTTCCAGATAGTCGCCCAGGCGCTGGTAGCGCGCGTAGTTCACGAAAGCGCCATAGGCTTCATACCCGTTGACGGCGTTGGCGGCGCGGGTCTCCTCAACGTTGAGCATGGCGCGCAGGCCGCCATTATCGGCGTCGCCGGCGCTGTCGGCGGCGATGGAGGCGCGCCAGGCCACCAGGGCGCCGGCCACCGTGATCAGCGCGATCAGGATGGCGACAAAGGTTTCGAGCGGGTTGGGTTTCTCAGCGGCATCGTCGGTAGTCATAAAAGGGTCTCCTGACGCTAGAGTATAGCGAGCGCCGGCGGCGGCCGCTCTGAAATGACTGTAAAAAGAACCGCGCCTGGGGCGTGGGGCGGCCCAGGCGCGGGGGAGGCGGTTGGACGGGGGCGGAGCGGCTCAGCGCGGCTTGACGGCGGCCTCCAGCAGGCTCTGAATGCGGGCCACCATCTGGGCGGGGTTGGGGTGCAAGCCTTCCAGCAGCAGGCCGTTCTCGTAGAGCT
Organism: Anaerolineales bacterium; assembly: GCA_017999235.1. The sequence goes on from JAGOBN010000545.1 coordinate 2,210, forward strand.
GCTCGATGGCGTCGGTCACCAGGGCTTCGGCGTCGCCGGCCGCCAGGTGGCCGGCCAGGCCCTGGATGAGCGTGTGGCGCGGGTTGAGCTCCACCACCCGCTTGGGGACGCTGAAGTCTTTCTCGATCAGCCGGCGCACGCGGTCCATCTCGTGGTCGCGGCTCTCGGCCGGCGCCACCAGCCGCAGCGGGCTGTCCACCAGCCGGTCGGAGGCGCGCACGTCCGTGATGCGCTCGCCCAGCTGGGTCTTGAAGCGCGCGATCAGGGCCTCCAGTCCCGCCGGCGCCGGTTCGGCGGCCTGCCCGTCCGGCGTGCTCTTCTCCGGCAGGGTCACTTCGGCGTCGGCGGCGTTCTTCAGCGGGAAGCCCTCGTAAGCCTGCAGGCCGGAGAGCATGAACGAATCCAGCGGATCGGTCAGGAACAACACCTCGATCTCCTCCTTGCGGAAGTAATCCAGGTGCGGGCTGCGCGCCGCCGTCTCCACGCTGTCCGCCAGCAGATAGTAGATCTCGCGCTGCTCGGGTTTCAGCCGGCCGGCGTAATCGGCCAGCGAGACCAGTTCGTCGGCCGCCGTCCGCGACGACGCGAAGCGCAGCAGCGGCTTGAGCTTGTCGCGCGCGGAGGCGTCGGTGGCCAGCCCCTCTTTAAGGTACGGGCCGTAGACTTTCCAGAAGGCCCGGTATTTCTCCGGCTCCTTGACCGCCAGCTCCTTAAAGCTCTCGATGACTTTGTGGGTGAGCGCGGTCTTGATGCGCTCCATGATCTTGTTAGATTGGACCGTCTCGCGGCTGACGTTGAGCGGCAGGTCCTCGGATTCCACCACGCCCTGCACCAGCCGCAGATAGTTGGGCAGCAGGTCCTTGCAGTATTCCTGGATCAGGACCTTGCGCGAGTACAGCTTCAGGCCGGGCTCCTTGCGCAGGCTGAACATCCCCGGCTCGGCCTTGGCCGGCGCGAAGAGCAGGGCGTAGATCTGCACCGGCGAATCGGTGTTCATGGCCACCCGCAGCAGCGGCGCCTCAAAATCCAGCGTCAGGTTCTTATAGAACTCGTTGGCGGCCTCGTCCGTGATCTCCTGGCGGGATTGGCGCCAGAGCGGGGTCTGCCGGTTGACCACCTTCTCGCCCAGGTGGATGGGGAAGGAGACGAAATCCGAGTGCTTGTGGATGGCCTGCTCCAGGCGCCAGGCCTCGGCAAAATCGGCCGCGTCCTCCTTGAGCTTGATCACCAGGTCGGTGCCGCGGCTGGTCTTCTCGGCCGGCTCCAGTTGGAAGCTGTCATCCCCGCGGCAGATCCAGGTCCAGGCCGCCGCGTCCGGGCGGAAGGAGCGCGAGGTCACGCGCACCTCCTCGGCCACCATGAAGACCGAGTAGAAGCCCACGCCGAAACGCCCGATCAGGTCCGCCACCTTTTGGCCGGCCTGGAGCGACTTCAGAAATT
>JAGOBN010000032.1 GCA_017999235.1 Anaerolineales bacterium
TTGCTGGTGATCATTGGGCTGGTGGCAGCAGCCGGCTATTATCTGGTGAGCCATCCCGCCCAGGCCTCGGTCTGGCGCGATGTGTTTATCATCTTCATGGCGCTGGAAGCGCTGTTTATCGGCCTGGCGCTGATCGTGCTGATGGCGCAATTGGCCACGCTGACCAACGTTTTGAAGAATGAGATCAAGCCGATCCTGGAGGCCACGCAGGAGACGGTGAACACCGTGCGCGGGACCACGCTGTTTGTCAGCGAGAACCTGACCGAGCCGATCATGAAGCTCAACAGCTATGTGGCCGGCCTCTCAAAAATCGTGGAAACGCTGGGCTCGCTCGGCAGCTTCTTCCGCCGGTCCTAGCGGCGGGGGCCGGGCGCCCAGTTTTCAAGCACTAAAGGAGATTTCACCATGGCAGACAACGACAGCGATTTTGGCGCTTTCTTCACCGGGTTGGTCGTGGGCGGCTTGGTCGGCGCCGCGGTGGCGCTGATGCTGGCGCCGCAGTCCGGGGAAGAGACCCGCGCCCAGATCCGCCAGCGCAGCATTGAATTGCGCGATCAGGCCGAAGAGACGGCCGAAGACGCGCGCCGGCGCGCCGAGGAAGCGGCCGTGCAAGCCCGCGCCCGCGCCGAAAAGCTGGCGGCCGAAGCCCGCGCCCGCGCCGAGGAGCTGCAGGAGCGCGGCAAGACCACGCTCGCCGAGCAGCGCGAAAAACTCACCGCGCGCTTTGGACGCAAGGGCACGGCCGGCGAAGTGGAGATCCCCAACGAGCCGGCGCCGCAGGGCTAACGGCGGATTGAGACACGCGGGCGACCCACCGGGGTCGCCCTTATTTTTCCGCCAGCGCCGGGATCAGGCCGGCCAGGACATCCGTAGCCAGCACGCTGGCCGGCGTGCCTAACCCTTCCGCCGCCAGTTCGCCGGCGCGGCCGTGGAAATACCCGGCCGCCACGGCGGCCTCGTACGGCGCCAAGCCCTGGGCCAATAAACCGACGATGGCGCCGGCCAGGACATCGCCGGTGCCGGCGCGCGCCAGGGCCGGCGTGGCAAACGGCAGCACCGCCGCGCGTCCGTCCGGCGCCGCGATGACCGTAAACGCCCCCTTCAAGACCACCACATGACCCCATTCCCGAGCATAGCGGCCGGCCACCCCCAGCCGATCCGCTTGCACGGCGGCTTTATCCAAGCCCGTCAGCGCCGTCATCTCGCCTGGATGCGGCGTGAGGATGGTGTTAGCGGGCAGGCGGTGCGGCCACTGTTCCCACTGCGCCGCCAGCCGCAGACCATCCGCATCCACCACCAGCGACGGCAGCGCCGCCGGCCCGGCTGCGTCCAGCCGCGCGGCCCGCACGCCAAAGCCCATCGGCCGGCGCTGACCGCCGCCCAATACGCGTTCCAGCAAGTGGCCCGTCACCGCGGCGGTACCCAAGCCGGGGCCGATTAACAGCGCTGTAGCCTGGCGCGCTGCTTCGCCGAGCGCGTCCGCGCCGGCGCCGGCCAGCGCCCCGCCCTCCTCCGGCAGCGGCAGCCAGGTGGCTTCCGGCAGCCGGCCGGCCAGGATGGGATACAGCGGCTCCGGCACGGCCAGCGTCACCAGGCCGGCGCCCACGCGGTACGCGGCCGCCGCCGCCAGATACGCGGCGCCCACGTAGCTGCGCGAACCGGCGGCCACCAGGGCGCGGCCAAAGGTGCCTTTGTGCGCGTCGCGCGGCCGGCGCGGCAGCAGCGCGCGCGCCCTGGCCCCCGTGATCAACTCGGCGCCGGCCTGGGTTTCAGGCACGTCCGCGGGCACGCCAATATCGGCAATAACCAGCTCGCCCAGCGCGTCCGCGCCCGGAAACGCAAAGTGGCCGCGTTTGGCGCCGGCGAAGGTCACGGTCAGATCGGCCGGGATCGTCAGGGAATCGAGCGCGCCGGTGTCGCTATCCAATCCGGAAGGCACATCCACCGCCACGACCAGCGGGCGCGGCGTTCGGGCGCGCAGGGCGGCGCCGGCCGCGCGCAGCACCTCGGCGCCGGCGCCGGCCAGGGGAAACCGCGCCCCGGTGCCAAACAGCGCATCCACCACCACGGTGGCGCTGGCGAGCAGATTTTCCAGCACCCGGCCGCGCTGGTCATGATCCGCGTCCGCCAAGAATATGGTTTGCGCGCGCAGGCGCTGCAGCTTGGAGTCCGAGGCGTCAGGCGGGCGCGCACAGTAGACCGTCACCCGCGCGCCGGCGTTGGCCAGGTAATGCGCCGCCACCAGGCCATCGCCGCCGTTGTTGCCGGAGCCGCACAAGATCAGGAATTTGTGCGCGGCGGGGTCGTCCAGGCGCGCTAAAAGCGCCTCGGCCACGGCGCGGCCGGCGTTTTCCATGAGCTGCGCGTAAGAGACGCCGGCGCGGTCGGCGGCCGCCTCGAGGGCCTGCATTTCAGCGATCGTATAGATCCGTGACATGGTTTTCGCCCTGGGCCCCGCCTATTCCCGCGTCCACTTGTCGGCCGCCTCTTCGGCGGCTTTGCGCACCATCGCCTCGCGGATCTCCCGCGCGCGCGCCTCGGCCGCCTGGGCCGCGCGCACCACCCGCCGGCGCTCCACCGTGCTGACCGTGCTCAGGCGGTCTTGCGCCTGGGCTTCGTTCTCGCCGGCCGGCCGCAGGTCCAGCGCCTGGAGCGCCAGGCGCGCAAATTCTTCGCGCCGGTCCGCGTCGGCGATGAGCTTGGGCGCGTCCGCGGCCTCCGCCAGCGCGGCGAGCGCCTCCCCGCCCAGGAAAGCGCGCCCGGCCGCCGCCAGGCCGCGCCCTTGAAACCACGGGTCCGCCAGCAGCCATGCGCCCAGGAGCTGCGCGCGCAGCCGGCGCCGGCGCTGTTTGGCCTCGCCCGCTTTAGCCCGAAATGCGGCCGCCTCCGCCGCCGTCAGGGCCGGCCCGCCCAAAGCCCGCACCAGGTCATTCACCACCGCCTCCACATGCACCACGCCGGCGGCCCCAATGCGCGGCTCCGCCAGGAAATCCGGCGGGGTTTCCGCCAGCCGGCGGGTGAGCGTTTCGAGGCCGGGTCCGGGGGAGGTCATGGTGATTGGTGATTGGGTGATTGGGTGATTGGAGGCGGCGCGTGGCCGGCCGCCCGCTTACTCGCCATATTTTGCGCGACTGAACTCGCGCGCAAAGGTCACCAGATCTTCCCACGAGCGCACAACATGCAGCTGCCAGCCCTGCGCGTGAGCTTTGACGAGGTCGGCGTTCTTCTCCCAGGATTGGTACAGGTTAAGAACCATCGTCCCCCCGCCGCGCGCCTGTTTTAGCGCCATGGCCGCGATCTCCCAGCCGCTCTGGCCGAGCTCGTCTTTGTCAAACATGGTCGTCACACCGTCATCGGACAAGATCAAAATATGCGCGGGGCGGTCGCTGGGCCGGCGCGGGGAAAAAGTATCGCGCAGAATGTGGATGGGGAACGCCGTGGCGCCGCCAAGATAGCCGGTGAGGATCCGCAGGATCGCGGCCTCGTCGCGCACAAAGCCGGCCGTGGTTAAGAACTGCCGCGCCCCGCTCCACAGGGTGGCCTGCACCCGCGCGCCGGTCCGCAGCGCCGAGAGCGCCACGATGGCGCCGGCCAGGGTGAGATACGACGTCGCCTGCTGCGGGTTGGGCATCGAGCCGGAGCAATCCACGTACAGGTCCAGATCCAGCGGTTCTTTGGCCGGCTCCTGGCCGGGCGAGTCGCCCCACACGCGTTGAACGGTGGTGAGGCCCGGAACAATCCGCGGGCTGACCAGCACGCTCTGCAGCCAATCCACATCTTCAAGGGGCGCGCCTATATCCCAGGGGTCCAGGCCTTCGGGCAGCGGGTCCACGGATTGCGGCAGCCGGCGCTCCGGAAACGGGATCAGGTACGGCACCGCGCGCTCACGGTAGTAGCGCACGGCCAGCTCGTGGTCATCCAGCTTGAGGCCGAGCGCTTTGAGAATCGCGCCGTATTCGAAGGGCTCGCGGCACTGGCCGAGCGCGCCGCCGGCCGACGCGGCGGCTCCGGCTTTAGCGGCCTTCAGGTCGGCGGGCGTTTCGGCCTCCAGCCCGTCGTTCAAGGCCGGATCGAGCGCCGGGTGGATGGCGCTGGCGCGCTCGTCGGCGTCCATCTCGGTTAAGCCGCTGGGGAAGCCGTCGCGGCCGGCCTGCTCCAGGTCATGCAGGGCGCCCAGCCAGCGCGCGCCGGCGCTCGGCTCCTCCAACAGATACGGCAGGCACAGCGCCGCGAACTTGCCCGCGCCGGCCAGCCACTCCCGGGCATAGTGCCGCACCAGCCGCGCCCCCAGCTGGGCGTCGCCTTCCATTTGGTCGCTCGGCTGGAGACCGGCCAAGGTGCCGCGCGGCAGGCTCCACAGGATTTCGTACATCCGCATATACAGCGCCCACAAGCCATCCGGCGCCGGCGCACGCAGCGCCTGGTAAACGGCGTCCAGACGCAGGCCGGCGCCGCGCTGCAGGCGGTCGTTGAGCAGCAGATCGGCGTACAGATTGGCGATCAAGCCCGCTTGGTGTTCGCGGGTGGGCAGGCCCCAGCGCACGCGCGCGATGAGGCGGGCGTTGTCGGTCAGGTCAGCCGGACAATAGACGTGATGCCCGATCTCATGGGCCAGGATCTCGCGCGCGAAGCCGGCCAATTTGAGCTGCTGGATCTCGGCCAGGTTGATCACCACGGCGTGATCGTCCAGGCGGATCATGGCGAAGGATTGCGTGAGGCCCGCCTGCTTGGCCTCGGCCGCGGACAGGCACCAGCGGGGTTCGCTGAGTTTGGTGAAGCGGCTCCAACACGCCAAGGCGGCCGGCCACTCGGCCAGCCAGCGGGCGCGCAGCGCCTCCAGTTCGCGGTCAGCCATCGGCGGCCAGCTCGGCCAGCACCGCGGCCGCGGTGGCGGCCAGGTCCAGATCGGCTCCGCGCGCCAGGGCCGCTTCCAGCGCGGCGGCCGGCAATTGGGCGCGCGCGCTGGCCAGCAGCGGCGTGGCGAAGTTCAGCTCCTCCGCGCTGCGCGCGGGATGGAGGCTGGCCAGGCCGATCAGTTCGACGGCCGGCTCCAGCCGCCCGCGCGCCAGGCGCAGCTGCGCCACACCCAGCAAGGCATACAACACGCGCGGCGGCGTCTCGATGGCCAACGCCACCTCCAAAGCCTCCCGCAAATAGCGCGCGGCCCGCGGCAGATCGCCCAGCCCGCACAACACCCGGCCCAACAGCGTGCAATCGATGGTCACAATCATGCGGTCGCCGATGGCGCGCCCCAAGCTGAGACTCTCGGCAATGCGGGCCTGCGCGGAATCGAGCTGGCCCAGGGTGTAATCCACCTCGCCCAGGTTCATCAGCCCCAAGGCAATGCTGCGCCGGTGGCCCAGGCGGCGCGCCATCTCCAGATAGGTGTGGAAATGCGCCTGGCCGTCCGTGATACGTTCCTGGTAGAGCGCCAGGATGCCGAGCAGGTTGGCGGCCTGCGCGATGTGAAAGTGATCGTCCAGGCGCCGCGCCAGGGCCAAACTCTCCCCGGCGCGCTGTTCGGCCGCATCATCCGCGCGCTCCAGCATGGCGAGGTAAGCCAGGTCAAACAGCACATTGACCAGCATGGCCTCGTCGCCGGCCGCCTGGGCCAGGCGCGCGCTGGCCTCGCAGTGCTCCCGCGCCTCGGCGTACTGCCCCTGGTCAATGGCCAGGCGGCCCAATAGGCTGAGCGCGCGCGCCGCCACGCGCGGCAGGTCCAGGGCGCGCGCCAGGGTCAGCGCGGCCTCCAGGCGCCCGCGCGCGCCGGCGAAATCACTAAGCCCCAGGAGTGCCTGGCCGCTGCAGGCGGCCAGCCGCGCGGCCTGCCGCTGCTGCTCCACCGGCGATTGCCGGCGGAAGGCGGCCAGCGGCGCGCCAAAGTTGAGCAGATCCAGCGCCTGCTCGAAAAAGCCCAGCGCTTCGCGCGAGGCGCTGACCGCCAGCGCCTGCTCGCCGGCCCGCTCCAGATACTCAAAAGCGCGCTCCGGCCGGTCGCTGTTGCGCCAATGATGGGCCAGCACGGCCGCCTGGCTGGCCGGATCCTCGAGGCCGGTGTGCTCATACCATTCCGCCACCGCCCGGTGCAGGCGCTGGCGCTGGGTCAGCAGCATCAAGTTGTAGGCCACATCCTGGGTGATGCTGTGCTTGAAGCTGTAGGCCAAGTCCGGAGCCGGGGTCGCCAGCGCGGTCAGGTCCAGCCGCTCCAGATCGCCCAACTGCGCGGGCAGCAGCCGGCGCTCGCCATCAATCGGATGGACCGCCTCCAGGAGGCGATAACTAAACACCCGGCCGATGACGCTGGCCACCTTGAGGGTCAGCTGCTGGCCGGGGTGCAGGCGGTCTATCCGGCCGGTGACCACGCCCTGCACAGTGTCCGGCAGATCCACGGCGGCCAGGTCTAAGCCCGGCCGCACATGGCAGACGCCATCCCGGATCAGCAGCGCCCCCGAATCGCGCAGGGCATAGGCCAACTGCTCGATGAAGAAAGCGTTGCCCTCGGCGCGCGCGGTGATGAATTGGCCGACCGGCTCCGGGAGGCTGCGCACCCCCAGCCGTTGGCGGATGAGCGCCCAGGCCTCTTCCGGCAGCAAGGCTTCCAGCCGCAGGTGGCGCGTGCCGGGCGCCGCCCGCAGGGCGCCATAGCCGGCCGGCCATGGCAGTTCCAGCGGGCGGGTGGTCATCACCAGCAGCAGCGGCACCGCCCGTTGGCGCAGCGCGCGCGCCAGCTCCCAGGCGGCCGTATCCATCCATTGTCCGTCTTCCAGGATGATGACGTGCGGCCGGCGGCCGGCCGCCTCTTCGAGCAGTTCAGCCAACAGGTCGCGGGTGCTGTCGGCGCGCGCGCCGCCGGCCAAGGAGCGCGTCACATCGGTCTCCGGCCACTCCAAAGGCAGGACGGCTTCCAACAGCGGCGCCTGGGCCTGCCGCGCCGGCGTGAGCCGCGCCAAGACCTGGGCGCGCCGCGCGGCCGGCGTCTCCACCCCCGCCAGGTCAAATAGGTTGAGAAAGACCTCACGCCAGACAAAATACGGCGTGGCCCGCTCCATGGCTTCGGCCGCGCCAACCCAGGTGACGACGCCGGCGGCCTCGGCCTGCAGGCGGACTTCTTCGGCCAGCCGCGTCTTGCCCACCCCCGGCTCGGACTCAATCAGCAGCATGTCCGGAGTCGCGCCGCGGGCCAAGGCCCGCACCGCCTCTGCAATCCAGGCGCGCTCCGCCACGCGGCCCACCAAACCGCCGTCGGCATGGGCAGCGCGCCGGCGCTCGCGCCGCGGCCGGCACACCGCCACGGGCTCGGCCTTGCCCTTCACGATCAACGGCGGCAGCCCCTCAAACTCCACCCGCGCCTGGGCCAAATCCTGGGTGGCGGCGTCGCACAGCACGGCGTATTCCCCGTCGCGCAAGCGGCCAGACCCAGCCGCCTGCATCAGCCGCGCCGCCACGTTGATGGTATCCCCCAGCATGGTGTATTGGCGCCGGCGCTCGTTGCCCACCACCCCGCAAAAGACGCGCCCGGTCGCCACGCCGACGGCCGTGGTCAGCCCCAGGCCGGCCAGGGTCGTTTGAATGGCCAGCGCCGCCAAGACCCCGCGGGCCGCGTTATCCTCGTGCGCCTGCGGCGGCAGGCCGAAGGCGGCCACCAGCGTGAGGCCGGCCTCATCCACTGTCAGGTTGTTGAGGCTGCCTTCGTGCCGGCTGAGTTCCCCCTGCACGCTTTGCAGCGCGGCCTGGACCTGGTTCAACGGCCAACGCGCCACCGGCCGGGATAGCTGCACAAACAGGGTGGTCACGGTGCGGAGCTCGGCCAGCCAATCCACCTGACCCACCGCCAGCCGCGCCTGAACCGTGCGCGGCAGATAGCCGCGCAAGACCCGCTCCGCGGCCGGCGTCAGCACCGGGTGGGACAGCGCCCGCGGCGCAATGGGGTACAGCACGGACTCCAAGCGCACAAAACCGGCGGGCGAGAGCGGCCGGCCCGCGCCCACGACGCTGAGCAAAGGCCAGGCTTCCGGCGCAATCACCACGGCGCCGGGCGGCGCCTGCTGTTCGGCGCGGCCGGCCTGCTCCACCGGCTCGCCCACCAGCGCCACTTCCCAGCGGTCGTTCACGCCGCCCACATGCATGGCGGAGACCAGGCCGGCCCCCAGCCCCACGCGCAGCACCAGCGGCTGATCGCCGCCCACCACATACTCCTGGAGCTGGGCCTGCACCTGCAGCGCGCACTGCGCGGCCCGCAGGAGATGCGTGGCCACCGGTTCCGCTTCGCCCCGCCACACGGCCAGGATGCCGTCGCCCGCAAACCGGACGATATCGCCGCCGTGCGCCAAGACCCGGTTGATGATCTGACCAAAATAATCGTTGAGCAGGCGGGTGAGGAACTCCAGACCGCCGGGCCGGCGCGCCGCCAACAGCTCGGTCAGCGCGGTGAAACCGGAGACGTCGGCGAAGAACACGGCCGCCGGAAAGCGCTCTTCCACGGCCGCGCCCGACTCCGCGCCGCCCCGCGTCAGCTGCGCCAGCCGGCGGGTCACCAGCTCCGGCGTGTAGCTGGCCAGGGTCTCCAGCGGCGTAAAGTTGGCCGGCGATCCGCCCACCGGGTTCACGCCTCACTCCAGGCGACGAGGCTCACGGCATGGGTTAACGGTCCAGTGACAGCCAGGGTGGTGGCGTTGCCGGCTGAACTGGTCGCGTCCGCCAGGCTGGGGAAATTCAGGCTCTGGCCGCCGGCGCGCACCGTGCCGTCCTTCAGCAGCCGGAACGGCGAGGCGCCGGCCTGGCTGGGGGCCTGGGTGACGCGATGCCAGGTGGCCCCGCACGCGTCCGCCGTGAGCAGCCAAACCCCGTCGCCGTCGCTCACCAGGAAATGCGCGCCGGCGGGCTCGACGATTGGGGGCCGCACGAACAGACCGCCAAAGCCCCGGAAGGCGCCCACCTGCGCGACCACGGCGAGGCGGCGCGCGCCCGCGGGCCGGGCGGCGGCGGCGGCCGGCGTCAGCCACGGGTCCGCGGCCAGACGGTCGATGACCAGGGGTAAAGCATCGGCGTCAGGCGGCAGGCCCAGAGCCGCGCCCGCGATCGGCGCCGGCAGGGCGCGCGCCAGCGCTAAGGCGCCGGCGCGGTAGTGCGCCAGGCCGGCGCGCCAGGCCGCCACTTGGCCGGCGCGCAGCAGGGTGTCGCCATCGGGCTCCAACTCGGCCAGCCTTAGCAGCGCCTCCGCCCACTCGGCCGGCCGCGCGCCCGGCGTCACGCTCAAGCGGTAGAGCGCGTTGGTGACCGCGGCCGGGACGCGGCGCGGCGCTTCGGCCACCCAGCGGCCCAGGCGCGGCAGGACCACGCTCCACCCCGCCACCACCGCCGGCCAGCGCGCCGCCGGCCCGAGCAGATCCTGGCCCGTCAATTCCAGCGCCAGCGGGTAGAGCGCTTCAGTCGTCGCGGACGTCCGCTCCGGGTGGAAAACGTGCGCGGCCGCCACCAGCGGCGCCACCAGCGCGCGCAGCACCTGCTGGAAAGCCGCCGGATCGAGGCGCGGACGGGCGCGGCGCGCGGCCGCAAATTGGGCGTTGAAACGGGAACGGTGTTCCGCCAGGGCGTCGGCGAACGGACCAGAGACGAGGCCGGTCATGCGGACCAAATGGGCGTTTACTGGGTCTGCAGCCAGCGCAGATAATTCGTGTAGCGCTGATGCAGATACTTGAGCTTCAACACGTCATCGTAGATGTGGCCGTACAGCTTGCGCCCCCCGCTCCACTGGCCGAGCAGCCGCTCAATCTCCGCCAGCCGGCCGCGCACGTCCGCCTCGCCGACCGCCTCCAGGCCTTGCTCGAACTGCGCTTGCAGCGCGCCGACCGGGTCATCGTGATCGAGACCTAGGCGGTCATACTCAGCGCAGGCCAGGTCGAACAGCTTGCGGATCCAGCCGATGCGGTCGGCGCGATACACCGCGTGGCCGGGCTGCTCAAAGAACGGCGCGTCCAGGTCCGGCACCAGCTTGTCGTGCAAGACAAAGGGCGTAATCTGGCGCAGATCCTCCAGCGCCACTTCCCGGTTGCCGCGAAAATAGGCCAGCGCCTTGGTGAAGGCCAGCACCGTCATCAGCGCGCGCACCGACAGACCGTTCTTGGTCTGCGCGCCCAGGTCTTTGAGCTTGTCTTTGCCGGTCTCAGCCGCGGCCAGGCGGCGCCAATCCACGCCGGCCAGCTTGGCCGTGTCCTTGGTCTTGTACTCCAACTGCTCGGCGGCCGGCTCGAAGAACTCAAACTGGCTGGCGAAGAACTCAAACCGCCGGCGCACCTCCGGGGGCACGCTGACGGCCATGATCTCGCGGCCGGCCTGGCTGACCTCGGCCTCGGTGAAGATGATCTGGGGCGGCACCAGTTCCTCCGGCTTCAGCCCCAGCTCCAGACGGTCCAGCAGATCCTTGAGGAACCGGGAATTGAAGGCCAGCGCGCGCACCACAATGTCGATCCGGTCGCGCAGGGCTTCGATCACCTGATAGGTGCCGCCGCCCTGATCGTCGTTGGCCGTCAGATACCAGGCGGACTCCGGCGCTTCGAAGATCTGGTCCAGCACCTCGGCATAGTTGTCGGCCATCAGGGTCAGCAGCGCGGACTGGGTGCGGGTGGGGATGCGGTTGTACTCGTCGATGATCTTGACGCGCATCCCCAGCCATTTGCGCCAGGCGATCCGCACGCTGTCCATGCTTTGCGCGGCCACCAGATCGGCCGGCAGGGGATTGCCCAGCAGGTCCGCGATGGTCATCTGCGGCTGGCCGTGCTGCATGGCGCGCCGGACCTCGCCCAGCGAATAGCCGGCCAGCCGGCCCATCAGGATCGCGCTGGCGGTTTTGCCGCGCCCCGGCCCGCCCACCAACAGACAGCGCCGGCGCACGGCGAAGTTCAACAGCGGCAGGAGGATAAAACTGGAATAGCTCTGATCGGACGGCAGATGCAGGCGGGCCTTGCTGTCGCCGAGCACAAAATTGACGCCGGGGCCGGCGTCATACTCGATGTCGTAGTGCGGGCTGATCACAGCGTTGTTGACGATCCAGAAATACGCCTGGCGCAGTTTCTCGTCCAGGGGCAGACCGGCCGTGCTGGGCGCCTCGCCGGCGTCGGCGGGGCCGCGGTACAGATCGGCCACATCAAAGGCGGCGCCGGCCGGCGCGAGCTGCGGATGGGTGGGAGCGGCGGAGATGTGTTGAAGTTTGGGCATAGACAACCACGTAAATGACCCGCTGGCCAGCGGAGTTTAGCCGAGTCTAACGGTAAGTCAACTAAAGCCGGCTTAGAAAGCTGTTGTGAGCCGCCAGGGGGCCATTTGACCCGTAACTAATGCGGCCGATAAACGACTATACCAAAAATAGTCCTATTTGGGCCTTGGGCAGTCCTTGACGCCGGCCCGGGCCGACGGTACTCTCTTTGGGTAATGGCGTTCAAGAACAATGTCACCCGGTTGCTGGAAGCGCGCGGCATTCCGTTCCAGCTGTTCGAATTTTCGCCGGAGAAGCACTCGGCGGAGGCCACCGCGGAATTGCTGGGGGTGCCGCCCGAGTTTGTGTACAAGACGTTAGTGGTGCTGCGCGAGGACAAGGGCAAGAAGCCCGTGTTGGTGCTGGCGCCGGCTGGCAGTGAGATCAGCCTGAAGGCGTTGAGCGCCGCCTTAAATGAGAAAAAGAAGTTGCGGATGGCGACGCAGGCCGAGGCGGAAGCGCTAACCAAACTGCAGGTGGGCGGCATCTCGCCGCTGGCCTTGCTGAACCGCGGCTTTGAGATTTGCCTGGCCCGCCCGGCGCTCGCCTTGCCGTACATCCATTTGAGCGCCGGCCAACGGGGCGCCAATGTGCGGCTGGCGGTCGCCGACCTGATCGCTCTGACACACGCCAAGCTCGTGGATACCCAGTGACTGCCTATGAACCCGGTTGAACCGCTCGTCACCGACCTGTACAGCCCGGACGCGCACGCCCGCTACACCGCCGTCTGCCAGCTTCGGCAGTTAGGGGCCGAAGCGCTGGGTCCGCTCGGCGCGGTGGTCCAGGGTGAGTTCCCCATCCCGCGTGTCAAGCGGCCCACCGGTTTCTTGAATCGCGGGCCAGACCCGCACGCCGTGGCGGCGGAGGCGCGCCGGCAGGCCGTGGCGCTGTTGGGGGCCCTGACGGACCCGCGCGCCACGGAGCTGTTGGTCAGCGTTATCCGTCAAGATGGGGATGAACGGGTGCGCGCGCAGGCGGCGCTGGCGCTGGCGCAGCGGCGTGATCCGCGCGCCCTGGCGCCCTTGCTGCTCGCCCTGACCCACACCGACTTTGAGGTCCGCGCCGACGCCGCCGAGGCCCTGGGCCAACTGGGTGACCGCCGCGCCGTGGAGCCCCTGATCACCATGATGCAGGTGGACGGTCAGACCGTGGCGCGGTGGCGCGCCATGGAAGCGCTGGGACGGCTGGGCGACCCGCGCGCGCTGCCGCCCCTGCTGAACCTGCTCCAACGTCTGCTGGCCTTGCCGGCCCTGGATTGGGCGCCGCCGGATCAGGCCGAATATGGCGAGACCCGCCAGTTGATTTGGACGACCTGCACGGTGGCGCTGGAAGCGTTGGAGCGCCTGGGCGATCCGCGCGCCCTGCCCGTGCTGGATCAGCTGGCGCATGAAGCGCCGGCCCGCACGATTGGCAGCCGGGCCTGGAGCATCGCGCAGCACCTGCGCGAACACGCCGCCCACGCCTGACTCAGCCCGCGCCTTAACCACAACCGCCCCATTCCGGGGCGGTTGCCTTTTAACCAAAGCGGCCGTCAGCGCCAGATCAAACTCACGAACGGCTGATCATCGGGCTGAACGGGCACGATTTGGCCCGGCTGCACCTCCACCTGAATGGTGCGCAGCACCAGCGCGTAATCGCCATCGGCGCTGACCAGGCGCAGCACCAATTCTTGCGCCCCCGGCGCCAGCGGCACGCGCACAAACACGGGGTCCACCCGCGCCACCGCCAAGTCACAGGGCTTGAAAGCGCGCTCCCACACCAAGCGCCCGTCCGCCTCCAGGCGCAGACGCAAGGGGTCATCCGTGGTCGGCACCACCACCCGGTGAGCCAGATCGCCCACCGCGATCTCGGCCAGCGGGCCGGCGGCCAGATAGGGCTGCAGCGGCAGGCGGGTGGCAAAGACCTGCGCCCCCAACACCACGGCCAGAAAACCAAAGGCGGCGGCGTAATGCCGCCACGTCAGCGCCGTGAACACCGCCAGGCCGCGCGGCCGCTGATCGGCGCCGGCCAGCAGGGCCCAGGGCAGATCACCGGCCAGGGGCGGCGGGGCGCCAGCCACCGCGCCGGCAAAAGCCTGCGGCGGCACCCACGCGGCCGCGATAGGCGCCTCCAAATAAGCGCGCTTCAGGCGCGGCAGACGCTGGCGCGTGAGGCGGCTGTGCGCCCACACATTCCCCTCACGTTGGGCGCAATCCTCCGGCGGACAGCCCACCACCTGCACGTCGGCGGCGCCAAGGTCCAGCGTTTTGGTGATCAAATTGGGGTGCAGGGTTCCCACACACGGCAGCGGGATCACCGTGACCGTCTGGCCGGCCAGCACCTGATC
>JAGOBN010000546.1 GCA_017999235.1 Anaerolineales bacterium
CGCAAGGTCTCCGCGCTGGTGGCCGAGTGCAATACCACCTTTGAACGCCGCAAAGAAGTGCTGCTCAGCAACTGAGCGCGCCGGTCACCCACGCGCCTGAGGCCCTTACAGGAGAACCTTCATGTTCAAAAATCCTTCCGGTCGGATCTTCGATATTATTGATTACGCCAATATGGGGGCGAACGAGATCGTGCGCCGGCTGCCCGAAGGCGGCAACGGCAACTTCCGCATTGGCTCCCAGGTGCGCGTGTATGAAGGCCAGGCCGCGGTCTTCTTCCGGGACGGCAAGGCCCTGGACGTGTTTGGCCCCGGCCAGCACACCATTACTACCGCCAATATCCCGTACCTGATTGACCTGGTGGGCAAGCTCTTCAACGACCGCTCCCCGTTCGCGGCGGACGTGGTTTTCGTGAACACCAAAGAGTTCACGGATATGGGCTGGGGCACCCCGCAGCCGATTCTGGTGAAGAACCCCGGCTTCGGCCTGGGGGTGGCGCTGCTGCAGGCGTTTGGCACCTACGCCTTCCAGATCAGCAACCCCCAGCAGTTCGTGGCCCAGGTGGTGGGCGCGCGCGGCGCCTTCACCACCAACGACATCCAGAACCGCTTCCGCTCCATCATCCTGTCCAAGATGCAGGACCTGCTGGCCGAGACGGCCACCAAGGGCAACAAGAATGTGATGGAGCTGGTGGCGTTGACCGAGGAGATCGGCGCCGGCGTGCGCGCCAAGGCCCAGGAAGACTTCAAGGCCATCGGCGTCACGCTGAAGCAGATCTACATTAACAGCATCAAGCCGGATGAGCGCGGCGCCGAGCAGCTGCGCGCCATGGGCATGCTGGATATGGCCACCTACACGCAGCTGCAGGCGGCGGACGCCATGCGGGATGCGGCCAAGAACCCGTCCGGCGGCGCCGGCCTGACCGCCGGCATTGGCGCCGGCGTGGGCCTGGCGAATGTGATGGGTCAGGCGTTGCAGGGCGGCATGGCCAACACCATGCAGGGCGGGATGCAGCAGGCTACGGCGGCGGGCGCGGCGGCCGGCGCGGGCGCAGGCGCGGCGGCCAGCATGCCGGATGTGATGTCGCCGGCTCAGGCGGCCACGTACCTGCAGGTGACGGAAGCGGATGTCCAGCAGATGATCACCGAAGGCCAGCTCAAGGCCAAGAAGATCGGGGCGCAGTTCCGCATCAGCAAGAGCGCGCTGGATGATTTCCTGAAGTCCTGACGCGGCGTTTTCAACATCAAGAGCCCGGCGCCGTTCAGGCCCGGGCTCTTTTTATTTGGCGCGGCGGTGGGCGAGGGAAGCGGGAGGTTAGGCGCGCCCGATTTGGCGCAGGATGGCGCGCACCTGGTCCAGGTGGATGCGGTCGTGGTCGAGCGCCCAGCCCAGGATTTCCGCCAGCGTGGTGGGGCCGAAGAAGGCATGCCGCGCCGGCCGGCGCCAGCTGGCGGCGCCGGCCGCTGCAAGCCGCTGGATCAGCGCCTCGCGGCTGGCCGCCCAGGCCTGCAGCGCGATGGGGCCGGATTGCGCCTGATAATCCCGGATGACGGCCCACGGGTCGGTGTCCGCGCCGGTGATAAAGGGGTTGTCGCTGGCGAGCACGGCCTCCACGCGCGGCGCGTTGACCTCTTCATCCACATCGCGCAAGTGGCACATGACTTCGGTCAAGGACCAGGTCTCGGCGTCCGGCCGGCGCACCCACAGCCCTTCCGGCAGGTCGGTGAGTTCACCCAGCAAATAAGCCAGATGGCCGGCCAGCAGCGGCGCGATGGCGGCCGGCAGCACGTCCGCGTGGGGCCGCGGCCCCAGGTGGGCGGGCGCCCAGGCTAAGAAAGCTTCCAGATCGCCGACTCCCAGCGGGTGCGCGGTGGGCGCCGGCGCCGGCGTATCCGGGGCCGCCATCCAATAGTGCGGCAGGCCCAGGACGGCGGCCGGCTCGAGATCCTCGTGCCAGTCATTGCCGATCAGCAGGGCTTCGTCCGGCCGCAGCCCGAGGCGGGCCAAAATCTCGGCGAAGTATTCGGGATGCGGTTTGGCGAAGTGGCTGTTCTCGATGTGCGTGATCAGGTCAAATGGCAGGCCGTCCACGCCCGCCCAGTGCAGGCGCTCCAGAATGGCGCTGAGCGGAAAGAGCGGGGAGGTGGCGATAACCACCTGATATCCAGCCGCGAAGGCCCACTCCAGCACTTCGCGCGCCGCCGGCCGGAGCTGGGTCAGCCCCCGCAGGCCGCTGAAACCGCCGCGGTAAAAGGCCTCGAAACGCTCCCACGTTTCGGCTTCGCAGCCGGCGGCCGGCGGGAAATGCTCCAGAAACACCTGGCGCAGGGTGGGGCGCGGCGCGGTGTTGGCGCGCATGGCGTCCGTGCCGGCCAAGAGGTGCGCCGTCAACTGCCGCGCGTCCAGCTCGGGGAAGGAGCGGGCCACGGCCTGGAAATAGGCCGGCAGGAACGTCCGCATGTCGTTGCCGAGCAGGGTGTCGTCCAGGTCGAAAAGCAGGGCTTTTATCATTGACCGACCACAGACAAAGGACGACGGACGCCGGCGCCAGACCCGTAGCCTGGGTCGTCCGTCGTCCGTCGGCCAGCGTTGAAATTAGACCAATGCGCGGCTACTCGAGCTGCTCAAACGCCCCCAGGCGGTGGCACTGCCCGCAGCCCACCTCCGGGGTGGCCACCGCCTGCCGGCTCTGGGTGCAATGCGCGCTCAGCCGCACTTGGCGGTTGAGCCCCAGCAGGGTTTTAACCACCGTGGCCTCCAGCACTAGGTGCGGACAGGCGTTAGCGCGGGTGACCTGCGGCGCCGGACAGGTCCGGCACAGGCCGGGCGTCCATTTCTCGCTGCGGGGATTGCGCCCGATCAGCCGGCATTCCTCAACGTGGCGGCCGCGGTAGTAATCGGCGTGAAAGAACTCGCACTCGAAGCCGGCCGGGGTGCGCATGGCGGAAACTAGACGCGGGTGACGTAGCTGCCGGTCTCAGTGCTGACGCGGATGGTGTCGCCGACGTTGACGAACAGCGGCACCTGCACTTTGAGCCCGGTTTCCATCGTCGCCAGTTTGTTGGCGCCGGTGGCGGTGTCGCCGCGCACGCCCGGCTCGCTCTCCACCACCTTGAGGTCCACGTTGGCCGGCAGTTCCAGGTCGATCGGCTTCTCCTCGTAAAAGGTCAGCTTCACATCCAGGTTCTCGCGCAGGTAGCTGGTCTGGTCGCCCAGCGCCTGCGCGGTCAGCGGCGTCTGCTCGAAGGTGGTGTTATCCATGAAGTAGTAGAAGTCGCCGTCGTGGTACAGATACTGCGCCACGCGCGTTTCCAGGCGGATATCCTGGACCCGGTCGCCGGACTGGAAGGTCTTCTCCAGATTGACGCCGGTCTTGAGATTGTAGAGCTTGGTGCGGATGGTGGCGTTGCCGCGCCCCGGCTTGTTGTGGCTGTAATCTAGCACTTTGTAGAGCTGGCCATCCAGCGTGAAAGTCACGCCTTTACGAAGGTTGTTGACGTCAATCATACGCGCTGTCCTAAAGTGAAAAAAGAAACGGTGAATACAACAAACGGCGCAGGCCGGCCGGGCCGGGTGCCTGCGCTGTAATGGGAGAGATTATAGCCAGCCGCCTAGGGATTCGTCAACGCGGCGGCGCCGGCC